>DATISI010000296.1:0-8257 GCA_035581745.1 Clostridiaceae bacterium | reverse complement strand
CCAGGAAGGTCTGAGGAAACTTGAACCTGGAATCTCCGAAGAGGCTGTAGGTGCGCTCTTTGCGCCAAGTGCCGGAATTGTGGGGCCATGGGAATTCTGTATCGCCCTGGCGGAGAGTGCCGTTGTGAACGGGGTCACCCTTCATCTGGATACCGAAGTCATCGGGATCACCCGGATGCAGGACAGGTTCCTGATCGGGACATCGAATCCGAAGCACAGGACGATCGAGGCGAGGACCGTGGTCAACGCCGCAGGTGTGCATGCGGATGAGGTCATGGCCATGGCGGGTGCGAAGGAATATGAGATCCATCCCAGGAAAGGCCAGTACTTCATCCTGGACAAGAACCAGGGAGGCCTCGTCAGCCATATCATCTTCCAGTGCCCATCCGCACTGGGCAAAGGCGTCGTCGTCACCCCGACCGTGCACGGAAACCTCCTGGTGGGACCGGATTCGGAAACTGGAATCCCGAAAGAGGACACGGGCACGACAAGGGAGTCCCTGGAGCTGATCCGGATTTCTTCTGAAAAATCCGTCAAAGGGATCAGCTTCCGGGAGAACATCCGGAATTTCGCAGGCATCAGGGCTTATTCCGATTGTGAGGATTTCATCATCGAGGCGTCACAAGCCGTGAAGGGACTGGTCAGCCTCGCGGGAATCAAATCGCCTGGCCTGACTTCAGCGCCTGCAATCGCGGAGGATGTGGTGGAGATCCTTTCCGGAATGGGCATCCTCATGGAGAAGAAGGAGGACTTCATTTCCGGAAGAAGGCAGACCAGGTTCATGGAACTTGCCTATGACGGGAAGCGTGCGCTCATCGAAAAGGACAGACGCTTTGGAAGGGTCATCTGCAGATGTGAGTCGATCACCGAAGGGGAGATTGTCGAAGCGATCAGGAGGCCTGTAGGTGCGGTCAGTGTGGATGGCGTCAAGCGGCGGGTGAGACCTGGCATGGGAAGATGTCAGGGCGGATTCTGCGGACCGAGGGTCCAGGAAATCCTCGCGACGGAGCTGGGGACAACGCTGGAGGCCATAGAGCAGGACACGAAGGGTTCCTATATCCTTATCGGAGAGACAAAAGGAGGAGGCGAGCGACATGGACTATGACCTGATCATCATCGGAGGCGGACCGGCAGGACTCGCAGCGGCATACGAGGCGTATGAGAGGGGCGTGGAACGGATCCTTCTCCTCGAGAGGGACAAGGAGCTTGGAGGGATCCTCAACCAGTGCATCCATAACGGATTCGGCGTCCATACCTTCAACGAGGAACTGACAGGTCCCGAGTATGCGGAGCGCTATGTGGACATGCTGAAGTCCACCGCGGTGGAATGCAGGCTGGACACCATGGTCCTGGGCATCGAAACGGTCGGATCCCTGAAGTCAGTCCAGACCCTGAGCGCGGAGGAGGGCTACCAGTCCATCAGGACGCAGAGCGTGGTGCTTGCCATGGGCTGCCGGGAAAGGACCAGAGGGGCCATCCAGATTCCGGGAGACAGGCCTTCAGGAATCCTGACTGCCGGAGCCGCTCAGCGCTATGTGAACATCGAGGGACACATGGTAGGGAAACGGGTGGTCATCCTGGGCTCTGGGGACATCGGGCTCATCATGGCCAGGCGGATGACCCTTGAGGGGGCGAAGGTGGAGTGCTGTGTGGAGCTCATGCCCTATTCCAACGGTCTCAACCGGAACATCGTGCAATGCCTGAAGGATTATGACATCCCGCTCCTCCTTTCCCACACGGTCTCGAGGATCACCGGGAAGAAGCGTCTGGAGAGCGTGACAATCTCGCAGGTGGACCAGAATCGGAACCTCATTCCGGGCACGGAGAAGGTCATTCCCTGTGACACCCTGCTCCTTTCCGTCGGGCTCATCCCAGAGAACGAGCTGACGAGGAGTGCCGGCATCCTCATGGATATGAGGACTAACGGACCCCTGGTCAGTGAGTCCATGGAGACCAGCATCCCGGGCATCTTTGCCTGCGGGAATGTGGTGCACGTCCATGACCTTGTGGATTTTGTGAGCATCGAAGGGAAGAAGGCTGGTGCGAATGCCGCAAGATACCTTCAGGGGATAGTAGGCAGCAGTCAGCAGGCCATCCACATCAGGAACGGGAAATCCGTGAACTATACCGTACCCCAGACGGTACGAGCGGAGCTGGTCGAGGAGAAGCAGGAGATCATGTTCCGTGTCTCCTCGGTGCTGCGGAATGTCTACATCACCGCAAGAGGGGCGGACGGCGCTTTGATCCGGAAGTTGCGAAGACCTATCGTCACACCGGGAGAGATGGAGAAGATCGTCATGAAGAAGGAAGAACTCGAGAAAGCGGGCGAGCATCTCGTCATCGCACTGGAAGAGGTGAATTAGATGGTAGAAATGACCTGTATCGTATGTCCACGAGGATGCAACCTGATGGCTGATGTGACGCCTGAAGGCATCCTTGTCACCGGGAACAGCTGTGCTCGTGGGATTCCCTATGCACAGAAAGAACTAACCCATCCGACTAGGGTGGTGACCTCGACGGTACGCATCCGGGGAGCGCTCCACAGCAGGCTCCCCGTGAAGACCAGCCGCGATATCCCGAAAGGTCTTAATTTCGAGGTCATGAAAGCGCTCGAAACGGTGACTGTCGATTCTCCCGTGGCAAAGGGGACGGTGCTCATCCGGGACATTTTAGGAACCGGTGCTGACATCATCGCCACACGCACCCTGTAGGATACCCTATGCCCTTTCCTGGGGCGCAAAGAAGGCATGGAGACTATCCGTGCCTTCTTTGCTTGGAATCGTCTGGACCCCGGATGGAAGTGTCTGCGCCCTGGTTGGGTCTCCTCATGTACCTGAGGAAGGATGTGGAAAGACTGGGGAGAGGAGTTTCGGAGACCGTATGCCAGGGTGAAATATAAACATTCATTTCCACCCGGATGTATAATACAATAGGAGTAGAATCACAATAGACGTAGGGACAGAATATGGTCAGAATATGGTCAGAATAAGAGGAGCGGCCCTTCCGAAGGGAAAGGGTCCAATGGAGCGGATATGGAGAATACGGACTGGAAAGATGGACTGGTCCTGGAAAGGATCATGGAGAGACTGCAAACGGAAATCCTTGGGCGGAGGATCATCCTCCTGGAGACCGTGGATTCCACAAGCAGCTACCTCAGGGAAATGGAGGATGCCCCGGACGGGACCGTGGTCATCGCGGGGAGCCAGACTGGAGGCAGGGGCCGCATGGGGCGAAGCTTCTATTCTCCCAGAGAAGGGGGAATCTACCTTTCCGTGCTCCTGAAGAATACGGGGGGAGGATTTCCGACTGACCTCATCACCGTCGCAGCGGCCCTTGCCATACGGAAAGCCCTGCTGGAGACGACGGGTACGGAGGCCGACCTCAAATGGGTGAATGACATCTATCTCAGAGGGTACAAGATCGGAGGAATCCTCACGGAGGGGACTTTCGACATGAAGAACGGAATGCTCAGGGAAATCGTCATTGGCTGCGGACTGAACCTCAACACCGAGGATTTCCCTTCGGAGCTCGAGGACATCGCCTCTTCCCTGTACAGGTTGACGGGACGGAGACAGGATCCCCATGCAGTCATCGCCGCTCTCCTGAACAATCTGGAGAAGTATCTGGAACGGATCGGGAGCGACCCGGAAGGTGTCCTCGCGGAGTACAGAAGGCATCTGCTCTATCTTGGTGAGGAGATCACGGTGACGTCCTATGGAAAGACAGTGAAGGGAATCCTCAAAGACATCAATGAGAAGGGGAACCTCATCCTGGAGACGCAGGAGGAGGGAACCGGGGAACGGAAGGACATGGTCCTGAGCTCCGGGGAAATCAGCATCAGAGGTGCACGATGAGGCGTAGGAACTGAGCTGTGGCAGTGGAATGGCTTTAATCCCATTTTAAGCTGAGGCTGATAGAATGGAAAAATCAAAACGTTAAAATCGACAGGAATCGAGTTGAGTGGAGTTTGGGGAAGATGGATTATGATGTCATCATCATCGGAGCGGGAATCGTTGGAACAAGTCTTGCAAGGGAACTGACAAAGTATCGGACCAGGGTTCTGGTCCTGGAGAAGGAAGCCGATGTCTCCATGGGTGCGACCAAGGCGAACAGCGCGATTGTCCATGGCGGGTACGCGGAAAAACATTCCACCCTCAAAGGGAAGCTGTGCTACCAGGGAAGGACCCAGTTCAGGAAGCTGGATGAGGAACTGAACTTCGGTTTCCGGGAGTCCGGAGCCCTGGTGATGACCTTCGAGGACAAACGGGAAATCCTGGAGATGCTCCTTGGGAATGGCAGACAAAATGGTCTCACGGATCTCAGGATCATAGATTCCGAGGAGATCAGGAAGATGGAACCAGCGCTCAATCCGGATGTGCGGTACGCCCTCTACTGTGAAGGTGCAGGCGTATGCTCCCCGTATGGGATGTGCATCGCCATGGCGGAGAATGCGGTGATGAATGGCGCTTCCCTGGAACTTTCCAGCGAGGTGACGGAAATCGAAAAAGAAGGGGATCGCTTCCTTGTCCGTACGGACAGGGCGGAATACAGGAGCCGGTTTGTCGTCAACGCCGCCGGTGTCCACTCGGACAGGGTGTCGAAGATGGCAGGTGTTGGCGGCTTCAGGATCCTGCCGCGGAGCGGCGAGTACCTCCTCTTTGCGAGAGGAACAGGGGAGCCGATACACAGCGTGATCTTCCAGCTTCCGACCAAGTTCGGAAAGGGTGTCCTTCTGACATCCACCTACTATGGGAACCTCCTCATCGGGCCTGACGCCCGGGACGAGGAGGAGAAGGAAGATACCTCGACCCACATGGAAAGGGTCGCGGAGATCCTGAGGCAGTCGAAGGTGCTCTATGACGGGATCAATCCCATGCAGTTCATCAGGAGCTTCACCGGAATCCGGGCAAGAAGCTCGACTGAGGATTTCATCATCGAGGAGACGGATGTGAAAGGATTCGTGAATGCGGCAGGAATCCAGTCTCCGGGCCTGACAGCCTCGCCGGCCATCGCACAGATGCTGGTCGGGATCCTGAAGGAAGCTGGACTGGACCTCGTGCCGAACGAACACTTCAATCCCTACAGGAAACCTGTTGTGGCCTACAGGAAGCTGAAGCCGCTGAAAGAGGTCCAGCATCTCATCGACATGCCGGAAGGGAATCCGGAAAGGATCGTCTGCCGGTGTGAACAGGTGACCGAGGCAGAGATCGTGGATGCCCTGCACAGGGAGGTCCCGGTCAGGACGGTCGATGGCGTGAAACGCAGGACCCGGGCGTCCATGGGATGGTGCCAGGGGGATTTCTGTAGAAAAAGGATCATCGGAATCATGGAAAGGGAACTGGGACTAGAGATAGACCCTTCCTTCGATATCGAGCACAGTGGTGTGAGCCGGGTAGGCAAATCCGAACTTGTCGAATATCTGAAGGGGATTAAGGAGGAAGAATAATGAGCGATATTATAGATTTCAATGAACTGAAGAACAAGGTGAGGGAAAAGGACATCGACGATTTCGAGAACTACATCATGTCCCTCTACAGCCAGATGGGGAGCGGGACCACAAGCTTCGCGAACCTCAACAAGGCCATCAATGACTACATGCAGGAGCATAACATCTCCCAGGAGAAGTTCATGGAGCTCCAGACCAAGCTCATGGAACGTTACGGCGTCTCCATGGAGGATGTGCAGAAGCAGTACAACATGCCGGACGGGAACTATGAGCGTTTCCGGAAATCCCTTGGCTTCACCGAGAAGTATAAGGAGAAGATCAAGAACTACACCGGGTTCTACTATGAGATCAGGAATGACCTGAATGACCTGACCATCTTCCTCAATGAAGACACCGTGCTGATCTCTTCGAAGAAGAAGGTCGACATGAAGGACAATGAGCTGAACGAGTTCCTCGTCTCCTACAAGAAACTGAACAAGGATGCGAAACTGAAAGTCAGGATCAGCGAGGATGTCACGGAGTACGAATACTAGGAACTATGGTTCCGTAGTGGGAAGCCGGCCGGGATGAACGAAGGGAAATAGAGGAACGAATACCTGATCATTGGAATATCTATGCAGAAAAGCACACGCCTGTAGTGTGCTTTTCCTGAAATTTCAATGAACAGCCTGTATTCATGCTGTGAATTGGATTATACTTGAAGCAATAAGGACAGGAACTAAATGATGCGGAGTGTGAGGAAATCATGAAAATTGGAATAATCGGTACTGGAAACATGGGATTCGCGATTGCGAAAGGGCTTATCGAGTCAGGCTACAGGGTCAGCGTATGCAACCGCTCCACGAGGAATCTCGAGGAGCTGAAGGCCATGCAGGCGGATATCACAGAGAGCCTGGAGATGCTCATCGAGGAAAGTGATCTTATTTTCCTCGCGGTGAAGCCGAAGGATATCCTTTCCCTGATCGGGGAAGTGAAACCATTCCTGGAATACAAGACGGTCATCTCGATTGCGGCTGGAATCACCCTGGAGACGCTAAGGGAGGCCGCATCGGACAAAGTGAAATTCGTCCGTGTGATGCCGAACACCCCTGCACTGATCTCGAAAGGGGTCTTCGGGGTGGTCTCTGACGGACTGGATGAGAAGACGAAGGACATGGTGTTCAACCTGCTTAGTGCCATCGGAGAACCTTACTTCATCACCGAGGCGGACATGCATGCGTTCATCGCCATCGCAGGGTCATCTCCAGCCTATATCTACATGTTCATGGAAGCCCTGAGCGACGCAGGCGTGAAGCTTGGGATGAAGCGGAGCGACACCTACGACATCATCGCGGACACCCTGATCGGAGCCGGTCTCCTGTACAAGAAGACCAAGGAACATCCCGGAATCCTCAAGGATATGGTGACCTCACCAAAGGGGACCACCATCGAAGCGGTAAGGACGCTGGAAACCATGGGTTTCCGTAGCGCGGTCATAGAAGGGGCACTGGCTTCTGGAGAGAAATCGAAGGAGATGGAGGATGCCGCCAAAGCGGCGATGAAACAGGTCTAAGAGGCCTTTACATTGGGATATATTGCTTTAGGGATGTTGGGATAGGGAGAGGAAGCATTATCTCTCCTTAATGTATAGAAAGGAATGAGGTGGAATGATGGCTGAGGACAAACTGCTCCTGACAGTCAGGAGACATTTCAATCTGTCCTTCTCGATGCTTGAACAGCTTCTGGAGACCTGCCCGGATGACCTCTGGAACCAGAAGCGCAGCGGGTTCATCTACTGGCAGCAGCTGCTCCATGCCCTGACCGGAATCGGATTCTGGTTCCGGGACAGGAAAGTGGACTTCAAGGAGCCCTTCGCCGGAAGGAAGGTCTATCCCGAGCTTGACCATGAGCCGGAAGAGAGTCTGGACAAGGCTGAAATCAAAGCCTATAAGGAAGAGGTGAAGGAAATCATCGAAGCCTTCTTCGCGGACAAGAATGATGAATGGCTCGGACAGCCTTGCGCGATCTTCAGGAAGATCACGAACCTCGATGTCATCCTCATGGAAATCCGGCATATCCTCTACCATGTCGGTCACTGTGACAGCATCTTAAGGGACAGTGGGCTGAATGCAGGCGAATGGGTGGATTATTTCGGTGAATGAGGGCACAATCCGAATATGACAATTGGAAGGGTATGGGCTTCTGAATGGGCTTCTGTACGCAAGACATGCAGCAGGAAATGACTAGCGTAAAGTGATCATGATGGAATGAGGAAGTCAGCAGCCTGAGGGAATGCGGACTTCTTTTTTTGCCTTTGTATGGAGCATGTGTTGAAAATGGAATATCATCAATGAATATAGTATAATATCAATATATAGAGATGAAACTGTGACGGATTGTAGTCTGATATAGCGTAACGTATTGAAATGAAGAGCAAATATTGGACATTGAAAATTGAATCACACGGGATCAATGACAATCACCATATAAGATAAGAATGGAAAAAATATCAATATTGGAGAGTGGATTTTGTGATGAATGAGGGCTTCCTTACATTTCCCAAGCTGGAGACAGAAAGATTAATCCTCCGGCAAGTCACGGATGAAGATGTGGATCAATTATACGAAATATTAAGTGATGCTGAAGTAGCGAAATTCGATTATTTCTACCCGGTAACGTCAAAAGCCGAGGCAATGAAATTCATGGAAAGATATCAGAAGGAGTTTGAGGAAAATGTAGAAATTACTTGGGGCATTATCCTAAAAGAAACTAATAAACTGATTGGAACATGTTGCATGGGCGATTTTAATGAAGGAGCTAGGAGAGCAGAAA
>DATISI010000295.1:0-3926 GCA_035581745.1 Clostridiaceae bacterium | reverse complement strand
ATATCCTTGAAAAATCGGAACATGGAGACAACCTCGGATATTTCACCGCGATCCTCTCCTATCCGGACAGACGGGCTGTGCTCAGGGCTTCCGCCCACAGCCATGGCAGTGGCCCAAAACTAATCGTACACGGGACCAAAGGGTCCTATATCAAGCCCGGATTCGACCCCCAGGAAGCGTACCTCAAGAAGGGTCAGGGCCCCCATGCGGCGAACTGGGGCCATGACAGCGAGAAGGATTACGGCAAACTTATCAGGAATGAGACAGAGGAAACGCTTATCCCTTCACTTCCAGGTTCCTATGAGCGCTACTATGAGCAGGTGCGCGATGCCATCACGAACGGCACCCCACACGCCGTCACGCCTGAAGAGGTCACCTATTCCATCCATGTCCTTGAAAAGCTCAGGGAGAGCCATCTGACGGGCTGCAGCGTGAAGGTGTGATCCCCGCTTCCTAAATCCTGCGGACATCGTCCTACATGGCTATAACCGGAAAAGCCATACAGGATGGACGTGAGGTTATAGGAATGAAGACAACGAAATCAGGAAGACGAGGGTATCAGAAATACGGAGAAATCAGGAACGCCTCAGGCTGGACAGCTGTCCCTCCTGAGGCGTTCCACTTCTATTTGCTTGTGTCTTTTGCTTCCATCACGCGGGATGGCGTAAGGCGATTCGGATCGCTCCATTGATACCCATTAATGTTCCCAGGTATCGCCCTATCATGTGTCAGACCTTTCGCACCTCTTCCAGTAGGATTCTGATATCCTCCGGGGTGAAGGTGTATTTGGTGTTGCAGAAATGGCAGACAAGCTCTTCGTCCTGGTTCTCCTCGTAGATCTTCTGGAGTTCCGCCTCACCGATGGAGATGAAGGCTTTCTCGACCTTCTCTCTGGAACAGTCACAATAGAGTTCCGGTGTGATCTGCTCGTGGATGACGAGGTCCATATCCTCGAAGATATACGCGATGATCTCGATGATGGACTTTCCTTCGTCCAGCATGGTCGTGAGGCTTGGAATCTCCTCCAGGCGGTACATCAGGATGTCCGCGACGTGCTCGTTCGCACCCGGCATCATCTGGATGATGAATCCACCTGCTTTCTGAACGCTCCCATCGACATCGACGAGGACGCCGAGGGCGACTGCTGAGGGGAGCTGTTCTGAAACGGTGTAGTAGTAGGCGAGGTCCTCAGCGATCTCTCCCGAATAGAGCGGGACAGAGCTGATGTACGGGTCCTTCATGCCCTGGTCCATGATGACAGTCAGCTTCCCGTCCGTCCCCACGATACCGCCGACATCCAGTTTCCCCTTCTCGTTGATGGGGAGGTCCGCTTCCGGATTGACGATATAGCCCTTCACACGTCCGTTCGCACGTCCTGTGACCAGGATTCCGTCGCATATCCCACCCCCATTCACCTGTACGGTGATGGAATCACTATCATTCTTCAGCATGGATCCCATGAGGGAACCTGCGGTCAGCATTCTGCCAAGGGCTGCCGTGGCGGTTGGACTGGTGTTATGGTTCGTTGCGGCTTCCTGGACAATCTCTGTCGTCTCGGCCGCGATGATCCTGACATCTCCACCCTGGGCAGTCGCTTTGATCAACATATTCATTTCAATTCCTCCTGTTTCCTGGCTACGAAGGTGATCCTTTCGGTCGTTTCCGTCACCCTCTCTGGCGTGTATCCATCATAGGTTGTCACGCTTTTGAAGCCTGTTCTTAGCAGTATATCACTAAGTTCTTTCTCTGAAAAGACCCTTTCCGTATGGTGCTCCTCCACCCGCTCATAGAGGGTTCCCTTCCTGATGAAGAAATTGAGCTGCATCTCCAGGAGGTCCCCTTCGAGGAAGTTCTCCCAGGTGTACACGATGTCGTCTCCGGTATAGAGGTACTCGTTGTTCCCCAGGACCTCTCGAAGCTTGTATGGAGAATTGATGTCGAAGACGAAGAGGCCATCGTCCTCCAGATGGTCGAAGACAGCCTTGAAAAAACGCTCCACGGCCCCTTCCTCGATCAGATAGTTCACGGAGTCCAGGATGGAGGTGACGAGACTGAATGTCTTCGAGAACCTCATCTCCTCCATGGGGATGCAGAAGCCTTCATAGGATACACCGAGCCTCTCCAGTTTCTCCGATGCGATGGTCAGCATGTCCGGGGAAAGGTCGACGAGGGTCGTGGTCTTGAAGCGCGGAGCGAGGAGGACAGACATGTTGCCCGTCCCGCACGCCGCATCGAGATAGTGTCCTCTGCCAAACGCTAATCCCTTGATGAAATCGGCGAAAGCCGTATAATCGATGTCCTCATTCACCAGTTCATCGTATATTCTTGAAAATTCTCCATAGGAATCCAAATGATCACCCCTGTTCGTATATTATCGTCGATTCTGAATAATTACTTCTATTTTACCCTGAAATTCTTGTATTTTTAAGCATTATGGCTCTATAATAGAAATAATTATCAAAAGGAGGGAATTGTTATGCCATACAACGTAGCCGTGGTCGGAGCCACCGGATTGGTCGGATCCACCATGCTTGAAATACTCGGAGAAAGAGATTTTCCGATTGAGAACCTTTATCTTTATGCATCCGCAAGGTCAGCCGGGAATGTGATCACATTCAAGGAGAACCGATATACGGTCATCGAGCTGAAAAAAGAGAACATCATGGACAAGAAGATAGACTTCGCCCTTTTCTCCGCCGGTGGCGGTACAAGCCTGGATTTCGCACCTCATTTCGTCGAGGCTGGGGCTGTGGTCATCGACAATTCCAGTGCCTTCAGGATGGACAAAGAGGTTCCGCTCGTGGTTCCAGAAGTGAATCCGGAAGCCCTGAGGACAGGCAAAGGCATCATCGCGAACCCGAACTGCTCCACCATCCAGGCGATGCCTGTGCTGAAAGCGCTCGCAGACCGATACGGTCTTGAACGTGTCATCTACTCTACCTACCAGGCCGTCGCCGGTGCTGGAGTCCAGGGCATCAAGGATCTCGAGGATGGCCTGAAAGGCGAGAAACCGAAGAAATTCCCTTATGACATCGCTGGCAACGTCATTCCTCAGATCGACGTCTTCCTGGAGAATGGATATACGAAGGAAGAGATGAAGATGGTCGAGGAAACCAGGAAGATCCTCAGCCTGCCTGACCTCAAGGTCACAGCGACCTGTGTCAGGGTCCCCGTCTTCACCAGCCACAGTGTGAGCATCAATGTGGAACTCAAAAAGGACTTCGACCTTAAGGATGTCTTCGAGCTCTTCGAGAATACTGAAGGTGTGGTCGTCCAGGATGACCTGTCGAAACTTGTGTATCCTATGCCCCTTTACGCGGCGGGTACGGACCCTGTCTATGTCGGCAGGATCAGACGCGATTTCTCGCGGGACAAGTCCCTGAACCTCTGGGTTGTCGCTGACAATATCCGCAAGGGCGCCGCGCTGAACGCGGTCCAGATCGCAGAAAAAATGATCCGTGAGGAATTAGTCTAAGGAGGAATTTGGAATGGCAATATTCAAAGGCGCTGGAGTGGCCATCATCACTCCTTTCAATGAGACCGGTGTGGATTATCAGAGGTTCGAGAAGCTCCTCAACTGGCATGTGGAGCAGGGTACGGACGCCATCGTCGTGTGTGGAACCACTGGTGAGGCTTCTACGATGTCCACCGAAGAGAAGAAAGAGGCCATCGCCTTCACGGTGAAGACCATAAACGGCAGGATTCCTGTCATTGCAGGAACCGGATCCAACGATACGAGAGCGACGGTCGAGATGAGCAGGTACGCGGAAAGCGTGGGTGCCGATGGCCTTCTCATCATCAATCCTTACTACAACAAGACTAGCAACGAAGGCCTGTTCAGGCATTTCGAAGCGGTCCATGATGCGACGGGCATCCCGATTGTGGTCTATAATGTCCCTTCCCGTACCGGGATGAACATCACCCCG
>DATISI010000294.1:0-6709 GCA_035581745.1 Clostridiaceae bacterium | reverse complement strand
GGGATCACCTTCGGTCTGGGACATATCGTGAACCTGATGCGGGGATATGGCTACGCGGAACAGGTCGGACAGATTGTCGTGGCCGTCGCTATCGGAATCACGCTTGCCCTCATCGTGGCGCGAACGAGA
Organism: Clostridiaceae bacterium; assembly: GCA_035581745.1. GTDB lineage: Bacteria > Bacillota > Clostridia > Clostridiales > Clostridiaceae > Youngiibacter. Next base: position 6,580 of record DATISI010000294.1, on the reverse strand, counting down.
AACATCGTTCCTGGAATCCTATTCCATATCCTGTTCAACATCAGCGGTTCTGTGACCAGGCAGGAAACCGGCATGGAGACCATGCTTGCCGTCGCGATTGTCGTCCTTTCCCTGGGTTATGCGTTGTACCTCTCAAAGTCAATTCGGCACCCAGGTGAAACCGGAAGCTTCAGGCATACCTCAGCCACTTAAGGACAGGTCATCCACCTTGAAGGTAGGATATCGTGAAGAAAGTAAAATATCGTGAAGAAATAAGAATATAGGTTACTGTAAAAAAGGGGGATATTGAAATGAAACTTCTCATACACGATCTGGAAGAAAAGACCTTCCAGTCCATTTTTCCCGAACCGATGAAGGATGTCAGGGTCATCTCGGATGACGGTACCATCAAGCCCTGTATCGGATGCTTCGGCTGCTGGGTGAAGACCCCAGGACAATGCATCTTAAAGGACAGCTACAGCCATATGGGAGAATACCTCGCAGAGAGTGATGAGGTCATCCTGATCAGCAGGTGCACCTACGGAGGATTCAGTCCTTTCGTCAAAAACGTGCTGGACAGGAGCATCTCCTATATCCATCCTTACTTCGAGATCCGGAATGGGGAAATGCACCATCAGCACCGGTACGACCATCAGTACAACCTGAAGGTCTGGTTTTACGGAGACGACATCACAGAAGCAGAGAAAGAGACTGCAAAAAGGCTGGTGAAGGCCAATTCCATCAATATGGACTGCACGGTGAAGAATATCGCTTTCGTGCGTGAGCCTGGATCGATCCAGGGAGGGGCGTTGTGATGAGGAGACAGACAATCATCCAGTCGAGGATACTGAGAAGAGAGGGAGGAAAAAGAGCATGAGGATAGCACTGGTCAATGGAAGCCCAAAATCAGGACGTAGCGCTTCTGAGGGGATACTGAATTCCCTGAAGAACCTTCTGCCAGAGGGAGATGGGATAGAGGAGATGCATCTGCGAACGCACCATATGGGGGAGGAGGAGCTGGAACGGCTTGCAGGATGTGACGCCCTGGTGTTTGCATTCCCCCTCTATGTCGATGGTGTCCCTTCACAGCTTCTGAGCTGCATGGTGAAGATGGAGGCTTTCTTCAAAGAAAGATCTGTGAATGGGATCATGGTCTATGCCATGGTGAACAGCGGATTCTATGAAGGAAAACAGAACGAGAACGCAATCGACCACGTGAAGAACTGGGCACTGAAGTCAAATCTGTCCTGGGGGACCGGTCTGGGCATCGGCGGGGGCGGCATGCTGGCCAGCACCACAAATGTCCCTGATGGGCAGGGACCAAAAAAGAACTACGGAGAAGCGATGAAGGTGCTCGCAGGAAGGATTGTCGCGGGGGAAACTGGGGAATCCCTTTTCATTTCCCCGAACTTCCCGAGGTTCGCATACAAGCTTGGAGCAGAGATGGGCTGGAGGCAGCAGATCAAAGCCAATGGCATGAAAAGGAAGGATCTGGACAAGCGGATCCTATCCCTGACGAGATAGTCCATAAAGAAATTGCCTCAGCTACTGCTGGAAATAATGGAATCATGGCAAAGTTATCAGGCTCCTGAAAAGGAGCTTGATATTTTTTGCGATTGGATTTTAAATGAAGATAAGACAGTAAAGAAAACACAAGGAGGAAGAAGAGATGGCGGATATCAAGTACGAAGTGACAAAAAAATATGGGGTCCTTTCGGAAAACAGGGCAGGTTGGACGAAGGAGCTGAGGTCCATCAGCTGGAATGACAAAGAGGCCAAGTTTGACATCAGGGAGTGGGCACCCGAGGATGAGAAGATGGGGAAAGGGATCACCCTGTCTGTGGAAGAGATGAGGAAGCTGAAGGAACTCCTGGAAGGGATGGAACTTTAGGAGGCCTTGGTCCGAAGCTGTGGGGAGGAACGATGAAAGGAAAATGCATCAGATGCTGCTACCTTGAATAGATTAAAGTCATAAGCTTCAAGGTGACCTGTGCCATGCCAGTCACGTCAGGCATAAGTTCATATCTAAAGAGAAAGAAGGGGGAAGAGGGATGAATGAGGAATTATTGAGGTTTTCAAAAAAACCGGAAATCTATGCACCAAGCACATCCAAATTCTGGGATGATGAGCATATCTCCAAAGGGATGCTCGAAGCGCATCTCCATCCGGATTGGGATGCCGCGACGAGGAACCATGGATTTGTGACAAGGTCTGCGGACTGGATCGCGCAGACCGCGCCGCCTGCGCGATATCCGAAGCTCCTGGACCTTGGCTGCGGTCCCGGACTCTATGCGGAAAGGTTTCACCTGAGGGGATACCAGGTGACGGGAATGGATTTTTCAAGGCGGTCCATCGACTATGCGAAGGCGCAGGCAGAAAAGAAAGGCCATGCGATCACCTACCACTATGGTAACTATCTTGACCTTTCCTACGAGGCCGAATTCGATGTCGCCACGCTGATCTACTGCGACCTGGGCGTCCTGTCCACAGAGGACCGCGGAAAACTTCTTGGGAAGGTGCGGCGCGCCCTGAAACCAGGGGGGATGTTCATCCTGGACGTCTTCACTCCCAGGCAGTATGAAGGCAGGAAGGAATCCACGGGATGGTCCTATGAGGAGGGTGGATTCTGGAACGCAAAGCCACATCTCTGCCTGGATGCCCTCTACAGCTATGAGGAAGGACGGACCATGCTCAGTCAGACCATCGTGGTCACTGCGGAAGAGATGCACTGCTACAACATCTGGGAACATGTCTTCACGAGAGCGGAGATGGAGGAGGACCTCCAGGCTGCCGGTTTCCAGTCCGTCGAGTTCTATGGAGATGTGGCTGGAGCGAGCTTTGACCCGGAGGGGAAGCTCTTTTGCGCGGTGTCAACGCGGTAAAGGTAGAGGACAGGAAATCTCCATAAATAAGTTTGTGAACACGGTCTTATGGGGAGTCGCTGTTAAATAAAATGTCACAATTGAGGCGTAGAATGAAGGCAGGGGGACAGGAGCTGGAGTCTTGCCGCTCCCGTCCAAAAAAGAGGTGACATCATGAAGAACATGTATGACCTGCTGGAGGCAGAGGAGCCATGGGTAGTCTACCGGACCATGGTTGATCTCCTTGACCGTGAGGAGACCGAGACCGAAGTGTTGAGGGTGAAGAAGGAGATGCTCAGGCATCCGCTTGTGCTGGGACTGATCGAAGAGCTCAGGGAATGGCCCGGAGTGGTCATCAGCAGCCACAAGAGCGCAGGACAGCTGTACCATAAGCTGGCCTTCCTTGCCGACCTCGGAATCACGATCGAAGACGACGGGATGGAAGAGATCCTGAGTAAGGTTTCCGAGCACGTCTCGGAGCAGGGGCTGTTCCAGCTGCCTATGGACGTCCCGCACCATTCCGGAGCCATGGAGAAACAGTGGGCATGGGCCCTGTGCGACGCACCGCTTCTCCTCTACAGCGCTGCGAAGATGGGCATGAAAGATGATGCGGATGTGCGGAAAGGCGTGGATTACCTCGTCAGCCTGGTGCGGGAGAATGGATGGCCGTGCGCGGTATCGGAGGAACTCGGGAAATTCCGGGGACCCGGGAAGAAGGCGGATTCCTGTCCTTACGCGGACCTGGTCATGATGAGGCTGCTCGCCCTTTTTCCGGAGTACCGGAAAAAGAAGGAAGCAAGGACCGGAGCGGAATGCCTGTTGAAGCTTTGGGACGAGAGCGAGTCTGTACACCCCTACATGTTCTATATGGGGACCGATTTCAGGAAGCTGAAGGCGCCCTTCATCTGGTATGACATCCTCCATGTCGCGGATGTCCTTTCCCAGTTCGATTTTGTCATCGAGGATACAAGGTTCCTGAACATGCTGCAGGTGATCCGGGAGAAGGCGGGCCCGGATGGTTCCTACACGCCGGAATCGGAATGGAAGGCCTGGAAGGGCTGGGATTTCGGGCAGAAAAAGAAGCCATCCGCCTGGATGACATTCCTGGTCTATCGCATCATGAGGAGGGTGAAGGAGTATGAAGGATGGGAAATCAGTCAGGACGACGACTGAGCGGCCACAGGAATGGCTGACCTGCCAGAGCATCGAGGAATGGCGGTCGTGGCTTTCGCGTCACCATGAGGATGAGGCCGGAACCTGGCTGAAGATCAGGAAAGTGAAATCTTTGGATGATGGCGTCCTTCTGGATGAAGCCGTCATCGAGGCGCTCCGCTTCGGCTGGATCGATGGGAAGATGTACAGCCTTGGGGAAAAGGGCATGATCGTGCGGTTCACCCCGAGAAGGCGTGGCAGCATCTGGTCGGCCCGGAACAGGCGACGAGCGGAGGTCCTGATCCAGGAAGGAAGGATGCTGGAACCCGGGATGGCCGCAATCCGTGCGGCGATGGAAAATGGAAAATGGGACGAGGCGTTTCTCGAGGCCGAGAAGAGGCAGGCGTCTAGAGGGATGGAAACTGGTGGGGAGGGGAAGACGAAGCTAGCTGAACCGGATTTTGCAGAACTTGAAAATGGGATCAGTCTGCACTATATCGAAACCGGGAACCACGATGGGATTCCCATCATCCTCCTGCCTGGAATCGCGGATTCCTGCCATGTCTTCGACCTGCTGCTCCCGCATCTTCCGGACGACCTGCATGTTATCGCCCTGTCCCCGAGAGGGCATGGGGATTCAGATGCGCCGCAGTCCGGATACCGGACCATAGATTTCGCGATGGACCTGAAGCAGTTCATGGACGCTGTGGGACTGGAAAAAGCCGTCATCCTGGGTGCATCAAGTGGTGGATTCGTCGCAAGAAGTTTTGCGACCACGTGGCCTGAACGGACCCTTGGTCTTGTCCTTCTTGGAGCGCCTGCCATGCTCGCAGACAAGCCTTCTGTCAGGAAGGCCTGGGATGAGGTCATCTCGAAGCTCGCGGATCCCATTGATCCTGACTTCATCAGAGGGTTCGCAAAGGAAGAGACACAGGAACGCGTTCCTTTGGAATTCAGGGAGATGCTGATTGAGGAGAATCTCAAAGTGCCCGCCCGGGTATGGGTCCAGACGACGGAAGGCCTCCTGAAGGAGACTTTCCCTGATGACCTGAAGAGGATCCAATGCCCTGCCCTCATCCTGTGGGGAGATACGGATACCATCACCACTCAGGCAGAGCAGGAAGGCGTTAAGGGAGAAATCAGGGACGCGAGGCTCGTCGTCCTCGAGGGCCTCGGACACATGCTCTACTGGGAAGGCCCGGAACAGGTGGCGAAGGAGATCGGGACGTTCGTGCACGAAATCGGAGGATGAACAGTTCCACCAAATGTGTGTAATAAGCATAGGACAGGAGGGATACCATGCATCCATTCTATAGTGCGAACAGCCAGCTCCTGGGTGACGAGGGCTCAGCCTGGATCGGCCTGCTTTCCATGGCGATGTACCTCATCTTCTGGGCTGCGGTGCTCGTCATCGTCCTCAAGATTTTCAGGAAGTATTTCGTCAGGAACGGCCATCTGAAAGCTGGCAGGGACACCGCCATGGATATCCTGAGGGAGCGTTACGCGAAGGGCGAGATCGATGAGGAGACGTTCAGGAGGATGAAGGCAGAGCTGAAGGAGAAGGACTGAAAGACAGGGGTTGAAGACAAAAGACAACAGCCGGAAGGTGAAAAGTGAAGGGCAGGGGCTGGGAGAAGATATGACCGGTCCTGAACCGAAGGTGTTTCTTTGGGATTCCCATTGAAGGAAACCAGGGACAAAGGGATTGAGGTGGAAAGTTGATGAAGCTGGGTTCATTGATGAGGCTGTCCTATAGGGGAATGACCACAATCCTTTTCCATAAGGAGGACCCGCTTGTAGGCTCCATCATCCTGACGGACAGGTGCAACCTGTCCTGCCGGCATTGTGCCGTGAACAACATCACGGGAAGGATCTATCCGTATGTCCAGGTGCGCTCGGATATGGAGACGCTGTATCGTGAGGGCGTCAGGGTCCTGCTCCTCTATGGAGGGGAACCTTTCCTCTGGACGGACCAGGGACTCATCCTCCGGGACCTCGTCCGGGAGGCGAAGCGGATGGGCTTCCTTGTGGTCAGCATCGTCACGAACGGGACCTTTCCGCTTGATGTGCCGGAGGCCGACCTCATCCTGGTCAGCCTGGATGGGGGGAAAGAGAATCATGACCTCATCCGGGGAGAGACCTATGACCGGATCATGGAGAACATCAGGAAGGCGAAGGATGCGAGGATCTGCCTCTATATGGCCATCAACCAGGTCAATCGGGAGGACATCGGAACGGTCTGCAGGACGGCGGTGCAGGAAAAGAATGTGAAGGCGGTCTCCTTCAATTTCCACACCCCTTATCCCGGAACCGGGTATCTGAGCCTCAGCCGGGAGGAGAAGATGGATTGCGCAAAGAGGATCACAGGGCTCATCGAGGAGGGCTATCCCATCCTGAACCTCAAGAAAGCCCTGCCCTACATCGCGGCCAATGACTTCAGGACACCTTGTCCGCAGTGCGTCGTCATGGAGAATGGACAGGAATGGGTCTGTGGACGCTGCATCGAGATCGAGGGACTGTGTGAGGAATGCGGCTATTTCTTTGCGGCGGAATTCTCCCTTCTCTTTGGCGGGAACTGGAGCGTGGTC
>DATISI010000293.1:0-5377 GCA_035581745.1 Clostridiaceae bacterium | reverse complement strand
TCCGCCTGGTCAGAAGTCACGGCATCGAGACCGCATCCGAAGCTGTTCAGCTGGATCATCTCGAGGTCGCTCCTGCCCGCGACGAAGGAAGCTGCACGATACAGCCTGTTATGGTAGGTCCACTGGTCGACGACACGAAGCGGACGCTCCACCTGACCCAGATGGGCGATGGAATCCTCTGTCAGGACGACCATCCCGAATTCCTTGATGATATCCGGAATCCCATGGTGGATCTCAGGGTCGATATGGTAAGGCCTGCCCGCAAGGACAATGCCTTTCAGATTGTTCTCTTCAAGATACCTCAGCGTCTCTTCGCCCTTCATCTGGAGCTCAAGCTTCTGCGCGTCTTTCTCCGCATAGGCTTTGTCCACGGCATCCATGACTTCTTCGAGGGTCAGGTCGTAGTAGCGGGAAAGGATCCTGTGGATCTTCTCCGGCATGGCCCTCCTGTCCACCAGGTTCAGGAACGGGTTCAGATACCTGATGTTCTTCTCCTTCAGCACATCCATATTGTTCTTGATGACTTCAGGGTAGGACGTGACGACTGGGCAGTTGAAATTGTTGGTCGCCCCCTTGTCCTCCTTGACCTCATAGGGGATGCAGGGATAGAAGATCATGTCGACGTCCTTCGCTGCTAGGAATTCCAGATGCCCATGGACAAGTTTGCCCGGATAGCATACGGATTCTGACGGGATGGTCTCCATCCCCAGCTCGTAGATCGTCTTGGTCGACCTTGGGGAGAGGATTACGCGGAATTTGAGCTCGTTGAAGAACGTGAACCAGAACGGATAGTTCTCGTAGAGGTTCAGGACTCTCGGGATTCCCACGGTTCCCCGGATGGCAAGGGATTCCTCCAGCGGTTTATAGGCGAAGGTCCTCTTGTATTTATAGTCATAAAGGTTTGGGATGTCCGTCTTGCGGATGGTCCCGAGCGGCCGCTCACATCGGTTTCCCGTGATGTATTCGCTGCCTTCCTTGAAGATGTTGATGGTCAGTGGGCATTTGTTCTGGCAGAGGTTGCATCGTCTCATCTCCGTCTTGGGAGAGAGGGTCATGAGGTCCTCCAGGGGAAGGATGGTAGAGACCGGTGCCTCCATGCGTTCCAGAGCGATCAGGGCTGCGCCGAAAGCACCCATGAGTCCTGCGATGTCAGGCCTGACGACTTCCCTTCCGGATACGAGCTCGAAGGCTCGGAGCACGCTGTCGTTGTAGAAGGTTCCCCCCTGCACGATGATCCGCTCGCCCATCTCTTTGGGGTTCCGGATCTTGATGACCTTGAACAATGCGTTCTTGATGACACTGTAAGAAAGGCCGGAGCTGATATCTCCTACCGAAGCCCCTTCCTTCTGGGCCTGCTTGACCCTGGAATTCATGAAGACCGTACACCTCGAACCGAGGTCCACAGGTTCCTGGGAGAACAGGGCTTCTTTGGAGAAGTCCTGGACACTGAAGTTCAGGGACTGTGCGAAGCTCTCGATGAAGGACCCGCAGCCTGAAGAACAGGCTTCGTTCAGCATGATGGAGTTGATCGCGCCATCTTTGATCCTGAGGCACTTCATGTCCTGACCGCCGATGTCAAGGATGAAGTCCACGCCAGGCAGGAAGTGGTTCGCCGCCTCGTAGTGGGCGATGGTCTCGATCTCACCGATGTCGATGCCGAGCGCCGCCTTGATCAGCCCTTCCCCGTAGCCTGTCACCGTACTATGGGCGATATAGGCTCCCTTGGGAAGGACCGCATAGAGCTCTTTCAGGATGCTGACGATCAGGGTGAGCGGTTCCCCTTTGTTGCTGCCGTAGTAGGAATAAAGGATGTTCCTGTCCTTATCGATCAGCACCAGCTTCGAGGTGGTGGAACCAGAATCGATTCCGAGGAAGCAGGGACCGACATGGTCTTCAAGTGAAGCCCGTTCTGCCTTGGCAAGGCTGTGCCTCACAGTGAAATCCGTATAAGCCGCTTCATCCGCGAACAGCGAGTCCAGTCTTCCGACCTCCTTCACGAACACGCCTTTCAGCTTGTCCGCCCTTTCCATAAGGACAGAGAAGTCATGGACATAGGTTTCCTGGGAATGGAGCGCAGCCCCCATGGCCACATAGAGCTCTGCATTCTTTGGAACGATGGCCGTCAGCTCGGTGAGTTTCAGGGTCTCGATGAACCTTGTCCGCAGTTCGGACAGGAAATGCAGGGGGCCGCCCAGGAAGGCGATATTCCCCCGGATGGGTTTGCCGCAGGCAAGTCCGGATATGGTCTGGTTGACGACCGCCTGGAAGATGGACGCGGAGATATCCTCTTTACGTGCACCCTCATTGATGAGCGGCTGGATATCGGTCTTCGCGAAGACTCCGCATCTTGCCGCGATGGGATAGATGAAGGTGGCGCCCTTCGCGTACTCGTTCAGGCCAGAGGCATCGGTTTTCAGGAGAGCCGCCATCTGGTCGATGAAAGCCCCGGTGCCTCCGGCACAGGTACCATTCATGCGCTGTTCGATCGAACCTCCGAAATAGGTGATCTTGGCATCCTCTCCACCCAGCTCGATCGCCACATCGGTATGGTCGATGAATTCCTCGACAGCCTTTGTCGAAGCGATGACCTCCTGGATGAAGTCGATCTTCAGCCAGTCCGCGACAGACAGGCCTCCTGAGCCTGTGACCGCTACAGAGACCTCCCTCGTCCCGAAAACACCGTAGGCATCGCGGATGGCATCCACCACCGTGCTCCTTATATCGGAATAATGTCTTTTATAATCGCTGTAAATCAGCTTCTTGTTCTTGTCCAGCACGGCAATCTTCACTGTCGTGGAGCCCACATCGAGTCCTATGTATATTCTGTCTTTCATCCCTTAGCCTTACCGCGTCAACGACCGGAAAAGGCTGTTCACCTCTCTTTTCTGAACTCATTCTCTTCTGTGCACTTACCTTACTGTCATGTCCTGTGGCCTGGTTCCTTATGGCAATTTCATGCCGTCCGAAACCCGGTTTCCAATAATATATTCTACCACTTCTAAGATGTAAAAAGAAACAGCAACGATGTTAAAACTAACCATTATTCATACATTTACATAGCAGTCTTATCCATCAGCATGATAATCTGGAATATTCCGGTAGAAATCTCTGTGATATTCCTTCAATTCCATACGGTTTCGCGATACGTAAAAAGGGAGACATCTGACAATTCCAATCATCAAATCCATCCCTCTGTCTTTTCAGCAGCCTTTTTTCCAAACGCCACCTTCAATCGTATCTATTCGTTTAATTCGCCTGGAAGGCCAGCGCCTGCAAAGGTCTGAGACGTCTCCTGAATGCGAGACTGGAATCCGATATTCCTGACCAAAACACCCTAATCGTCCTCACCGGAGAGCAGCCGCGACAGCACGCTCATGATGGTGTCCCTGGAGTAACCTCTTCCTGCTAGGTACGTGTACAGCTTGTTCTTCAGTTTGTATGGGTCTGTCTCCCGGTTCTTCAGGATGGCAAGTTTCTTCTTCCCGGCCTCCATGCAGGAGTCGAGCTCCGCATCGTTGCCTTCAAGCCTGTCCAGCGCCTCCTGGATGATTTCCTTGTCAATCCCTTTGGTGAGGAGGTCGTTCTTGATCTTGTACACCCCATTCTTGCGGATGCGCTCCGTGACAAAAAGCGTCGCATAACGCCTGTCATCGACGAGGTCATAGTCCCGGAGGAACTTCAGCGTCTGCTCGATAGTCTCATCGCTGTATTCCTTCAGGGTGAGTTTCTGCCTGACCTCATGCTCGGTCTTGTACCCACGCTCCAGCTGCCTGAGCGCGGTATCCTTCGCCTTGATCCGGTCATCCTCTTTCGCCAGCTCGAGCAGTGTCTCCGTGGACACTTCCATGTCCTTCCGGAGCTGCTTCTTGTAGACGATGGATTTGTCACACGCGAGGAGGAATTCCCCCTCGACGTAGATGCTCACCCTGTCCTTGTTCTTCTTGTTCTCTTCGATGGATGTGATCCTGACCATTCAATCACCTGCCCTCAGCAAGAATATCGTGGGGTCCTGCAGCACCTTCTGTGCGACCTTCACCACGTCGTCCAGCCGGATATGTTCGAGTTCCTCGATATCCTGCTGGAATTTCAGCGGGTCCTCGTCATCCATGAGTTCATCCAGGATGTAGGAACAGATATGGTGGGTATCCTCGATGGTGGAGAGGACGCCGGTCTTCAGCACCTTCTTCATCAGTTCCAGGTCTTTGACCGTGATCACCCTGTTCTCCTTGATGTCCATGATGATCTCCTCGATGATCGCTACCGTGTCCAGGGTGTGGTCATCAGATACCTGGGTGTAGATGAGGAGGTTCTGGATGTTCTTCGTCAGCTCGATATCGGAATAGACATCATACGCGAGACCCCTGGATTCACGCAGTTCACGGAAAAGGATGGAATTCGCGCTGTTGCCCAGCTTGTAGTTGAGGATCCGCAGCGGAAGCTTCTCCTCCTCCTCGAGTTCGAAGGTATAAAGCATGCCCACCACGGACTGCTCCATGTCCTTGAAGGCTTCGAAGGTTCCCTTCCTGTTCTTCTCGAAGACGATCTCATTCCTCTCGAAGGCCTTCTTTTCCCAGGAACCGAAGATATCACGGATGATTTTCAGCACAAGGCTGAACTCCATGGAGGAGACGACAACCAGCACCGCATTGTTGGGGACATAATATCTGTTATGGAAATTCTCCAGGGTCCGTTTGCTGAATGACTTGATGCTGCTTTCTTTTCCAAGGACATCAGTCTTCAGCGGACTCTTCCTGAACGCCTTCTTGTTGAGCAGATTGAGCGCAAGGGTCTCGGTATCATCGATGCTGGCCTTGAGTTCGGAGAGGACGACCCCCTTCTCCCGTTCGATCTCCTCCGGACTGAATGCCGGGAACCGGACCATCTCGTTGAGCAGGTTCAGACCATTGGTGATCTCCTCTTTCAGTGCGGTAATCGCATATACTGTCGAGGTGTAGTCGGTGAAGGCGTTGTACTCTCCACCAAGGAACTCCAGGTCCTCGTTCAGCTTCTTATTGTCCCTTGATTTCGTCCCTTTGAACAGCATGTGCTCCACGAAATGGCATATGCCTTTCTGTGTACGCTCCTCATGCAGCGCACCGATCCTGATTCCCAGGTTGCACGAGAAAAGGGCGCCTTCCTTCTTCACGACCGCGACCTGCAGTCCATTCTTGAGTGTGGTTAACTTATAATCGATCAATTTATCCCTCACAACCAGTTTCTAACTGACAACTGTTTTTTTAGCTTTAAGGACCAGCGGAAGCGTGTCCTTCGAGTATGGTGTCCCATCGAAGCCGCCGAACACCTTCACTTCTGTGAATCCACATTCGACAAGGATCTGGAACAGGTCATCCTTGCGGATCGGATAGAGGAGCACGCA
>DATISI010000292.1:0-6362 GCA_035581745.1 Clostridiaceae bacterium | reverse complement strand
TCATAGCCTTTGGGCAGCCTCATGATGAAGTCGTGGCAGTTGGCGAGGGTAGCGGAGGCGATGATTTCGTCCATGGTGGCGTCGATCCTCGAATAGGCGATGTTATCCCGGATGGTCCCCGAGAAGAGGTAGGTGTCCTGGAGCACGATCCCGAAGATCCGCTGGAGGTTCTCCCGCCGGATCTGCCTGGTATCGTACCCATCGATGAGGATGGATCCCTCTTTGGGGTCGTAGAACCGGGAGACCAGGTTGACGATGGTGGTCTTCCCTGCACCCGTAGGTCCGACCAGGGCGATGCTCTGCCCGGCCTCGCATCTGAAGGAGACATCCTTCAGCACGGGTTCCCCTTCGTTGTAGTGGAAGGATACGTTCCTGAACTCCACTTCACCCCTGACTTCAATCAGGGAAACGGCATCAGGCCTGTCCGCTTCCTCCTCCACCTCATCGAGGATCTCGAAGACGCGCTCCGCACCTGCGATGGCAGACTGAAGGATGTTGAAGATGCTCGCGATATCGGTCAGGGGACGTGTGAACTGCCTGGAATAGCTGAGGAAGCCTGCGATGACACCGATGGAGATCATTCCACGGACACCCAGGTATCCTCCAAGGAACGCGATGGTGGTGTAGCCCAGGTTGTTGATGACATTCATGATGGGCATGAGGGTCCCGGAGATGACCTGGGCGCGCAAGCCCACCGTCTTCAGCCGCTCATTGACCGCGTCGAACTCCCCGAGGGATTCCTCTTCCCTAGAAAAGGCCTTGAGGACTTCGAACCCCGTGATGTTCTCCTCGATGTATCCGTTCAGCATGCCCAGCTCCTTCTGCTGGGCCTTGTAGAGCTTCGAGGTGTTCTTCGCGACGAGTCTCGTCAGGAGGAGGACAAGCGGAAGGGTGACCATGGCCCCAACCGTCATGAGGGGACTGAGGTAGAGCATCATGCCGAAGGAACCGATGACGGTGATGAGGGCATGCATGAGCTGAACGGAGGAGCTGGAGATGGTGGTCGACACGTTCTCGATATCGTTTGTCAGCCTGGACATGAGCTCCCCATGGGTGTTCGTGTCAAAGAAGACGATGGGCAGCTTGAGGAGTTTCTGGAAAAGGTTGTCCCGGAGGCTCCGGATCACCCGCTGGGAGGCCTTCGCCATGATGAACCCCTGCGCGATGGTCAGGATTCCGTCGACGAGGTACGCGAGGACCAGCACGATGACGATGCCCAGGAGGATGTCGAGGTCAAGTCCCAAGGCGATGGTGTCGATGGCCCTCGTGATGAGGTAAGGCGCTGTAAGGAGCGCCGCATTGCCAAGGACCACGAGGAAGAAGACCAGGATGAAGAGCTTCCGCTCTTCCCTGACATAGGACCAGAGACGCACCAGGGTCTTCTTCATCTGTTTCGGCTTCTCGATGGGCGCGAACATCCTTTTACCCGGTCCGCCCATGCCGACATTCTTTAGCGGGTTGTCTTTCACCCGGATCTCATCTCTCGCCATCTGACACCTCCCCGATCTGGGACCTGAAGATTTCCCTGTATTCTGAGGATGTCCCCATCAGTTCCTCATGGGTTCCATATCCCCGCACTTCCCCCTTGTCGAGGACGAGGATCCGGTTGCAGTCCATGACGGAGGTGATCCGCTGGGAGATCAGGACCACGATGATGTCATGATTCTTCTGCAGCAGGCCGTTCCTGATCCGCTGCTCGGTCTCCACATCGACCTTGCTCAGGGAATCGTCGAGGATCAGGACTTCAGGGTCCCTGACCAGTGCCCGTGCAATGGAGAGCCTCTGCTTCTGACCTCCGGAGAAGTTCATCCCGCCCTGGCCGACCAGTGTCTCCAGACCATTGTTGAAGGACATGGAGAAATCGTAGGCATCCGCGACTTTCAAAGCTTCCTCCACTTTCTCCATTTCAGCATCCTTCCTTCCCCACCTGATGTTGTCGATGATGGTGCCCGTGAAGAGGACAGGCTTCTGGGGAACGATGGAGACCTTCTCGCGCAGGTCCCCTTTTCGGATTTCCCTGATATTCGTGCCATTGAAGCGGATTTCCCCTTCCGTGACGTCATAGAAACGGAGGATGAGGTTCGCGATGGTGCTCTTTCCAGAGCCCGTCGAGCCGATGATTCCCAACGTCTCCCCTTTCTCCACGCGGAAGCTGATGTCCTTCAGGGCATTCAGACCAGACCCCTCCGGGTAGGAGAAAGAGACGTCCTCGAATTCCAGGACCTCTGTCCGGTCTTTGATCGGAAGGTTCCCAGGCTCCTCCGAGCCCGGGATGGCAAAGATCTCATCGATACGTTCATGGGATGCTTTTGCCCGGACCAGCATGTTGAAGATGTTCCCGATCATCGTGATGCTGAAGAGCAGCTGTCCCATATAGTTGACAAAGGCCATGACCTGGCCGGGAAGGATCTCTCCGCTCTGGTGGAAGTACCCACCCAGGTAGAGGATGATTCCGAGCGACAGGTTCAGGACGATGGCAATCAGCGGGTTGAAGAAAGAGGTCGTACGCATCGCCTTCTCACTCCTGTCCGACAGGTCCTCGTTCACTTTCCTGAAAAGCAGGTCTTCCCTGACGAAGCTGTTGAAGGCCTTCACGACACGGACGCCCGAGAGGTATTCCCGCATCCGGTCATTGACCCTGTCGAGCTTTTCCTGGACGGTCCGGAAGAGCGGGTATCCGATCCGCACGTTGAGGACCATGATGAGGATGACCACCGGAAGGACATAGAGGATGACCGAAGCGAGCTTCATGTTGAGCCTCGCCGCCATGATCAGGCTTCCGATGAAGATGAGCGGGGCCTTCACGAAGATCCTCATGAGGCCGTTGATGAAGGTCTGCATCTGGTTCACGTCATTCGTCATCCTGGTCACCAGGGAAGCCCGGCTGAACCGGTCCATGTCCTTCATCGTGAAGCTTTGGATCTTCTCATAGATGTCATGACGGAGTTCCATCGAGAACGCCAGGGCGACATTGCTTGAGATCACGTTCCGGATGGAGGCGAAAACCGCACCACAGAAAGTGACAAAGACCATGAGGAGGCCCTGCCGCATGACGAAGTCCATATCCTGGCGAAGGATGCCCTGGTCGACAAGGGCGGACATCAGCGTCGGCTGCAGCAGGTCCGCGAAGGTCTCCAGAGAGATGAAGAAGATGGCGAGGAAAAACATCTTATAGTATTTCTTGTAGTACTTCTTCAAAAATCCCATGCCGTCTCCTCCTTCCATGATTCCTACAATCCTGCCCCCCGCTGTTTCGCTCCAGTTGGGTACTGTCTCAACGTCTTTCCTCCAATTATACCGGATTACACGGCTCCTTTTGTTGATATTTCACAAAACTGTCTTCCTTCCACCTGAATCTATACCGCTGAAAGGGAAAGGAGACTTCAGTCTCAATGAAGATTCGTCTGGCGCATCTCTGTGCGCCATGGCGTTTCCTCTTGTAACTGAAATCTCCCTATCCTGTCCTAAGATCCTGACCCGGCTGGGTTATAGGCAAAAATGAATGAATCAATGAATCCGTTTAGCCTGTGTCGGAATCCTGCTTACGGTCCGGACTAGATCACAAGTTTTTCCGGGAGGTGTGCGGTACCCGTCTTGATGACACCGTCACTGTATTCTGGAACGATGTCGAAGATATCCTTCTGGAGACAGAAGTCGATATCCTCCTGAAGTCCGAGTTCTTCCAGCGACTTGTAGTGTGCGGCCTCCTTGATGTAGCTCCTGATGTCCTTGTAGCTCCTGTAGATGAGCAGCGCGGTCTTCGCGATGTCCGAAAGCTCCAGCGGTCCAAGGTCCATGAGCTCGCTGATGATAGCTCCCCCTGTGATGAAGTCATCCATGGAGAACCTTCCATTGGTTCCGGCATTGACGATGACGATGTCGTCTCCGCATTCAAAGGCCTTCCCTGCGACAGCTTTCGCATTGAGGAGCGCACCGATGAGGATCCTCTTCCCTTCACGGGACCTGGAAATCGCCTTGGTGCCATTGGTGGTGGTGAGGATGATGTTCGTGCCGTGGATCTCGATGTTCGTGTACTCCCGCGGGGAATTGGAATAGTCGAATCCCTCGATCTTGACCGAACGTCTTTCTCCACCGAGCACGGCATGCTCGTACTGCTTCCTGATATGCAGGGCTTCTTCAACGGTCGCGACAGGAACCACACTCTTCGCACCATTGCTCAGTGCAGTGATGATGGTCGAGGTGGCACGCAGGGTGTCTACGACAATCACGGTGTTTGTCTTCACCTGGTCGCTATTCACCTGTTCAGCAGAGATGATGATGTCAATTCTCATTTGTTCGTTTCTCCTTCCATGTCAAAAGAGCAGTGTAGATGATGATGGCATCCTTGAACTTCCTGATGTCCAGGGAGAAATCCTTCTCGATCCTGTACAGCCTGCAAGTCAGGGTATTCCTGTGGATATCTCGATTCTCAGCCATTTTGGACAGGCGAGGTCGCTCCTGATGAATTCCTCTACTGTCAGTATAATATCCCTGTCCGACTTTTGGAATATCTCCTGATAGACTTTGAAAACTTTTTCTTTTCTATCCAAATCAATTCCTCGGATGAAGGATTCAAAGACAGATTCGTCCTCAGGAAGCGGAGGGCATTCCCCGAGAAAGGTCCTGCCAGCTCGGGGGGCTGAAGATCTTCCCATAGCCCTACCTGGGGTATCCAAGGTCCCGGGTCACATCCCGGGTATCCTGCAGCCACCTCCTCGAGGCAGTGGTCCAGGATGGAGCACTAGAGTCTCCATTCCTCCTAGAATATGGTATTTTCCGTCTCTTTGTCAAACACATGGATCTTGTCCTGGTTGAAAGCAAGGAGCAGACGTTCTCCGGGTTTCACCGTTGAGCTTCCATTCACCCGTGCGATCAGGCTTGTGCCTTCCTTGGTGAGATAGATATAGCTTTCCGCCCCCATGAGCTCTGTGACCTCCACATCCGCATGGAAGCTGCTCCTCATATGTTCCTTGACGAAACGCTCCTCGTCATCGATATCCTCCGGCCGGATGCCCATGAGGACTTCCTTTCCGATGTATCCAAGCCCCTTCATGGTGTTCGCGCGCTGTTCCGGAAGCTCGATCTGTTCCTCCCCGAAGGTCAGGAAGACTTTCCCGGCTTCTTCGCTGACCAGGGCGTTCAGGACATTCATCTGTGGGCTTCCGATGAAGCCTGCGACGAAGAGGTTCGTCGGATGGTCGTAAATCATCTGAGGGGTATCCACCTGCTGGATCAGACCGTCCTTCATGACGACAATCCTTGTCCCCATGGTCATCGCTTCCGTCTGGTCATGGGTGACATAGACGATGGTGACCTGGAGCCTGTTGTGGAGTTTCGAGATTTCCGTGCGCATCTGCACCCTCAGTTTCGCATCGAGGTTGGACAGCGGCTCATCCATGAGGAAGACCTTGGGCTCACGCACGATGGCACGACCAAGGGCGACCCTCTGTCTTTGTCCTCCCGACAACGCTTTTGGTTTCCTTTCCAGAAGATGCTCGATGTCGAGGATCTTCGCAGCTTCCCTGACGGACCTGTCAATCTCCGCTTTGGGCATCTTCCTCAGCTTCAGGCCGAAAGCCATATTCTGATAGACCGTCATATGAGGATAGAGGGCATAATTCTGGAAGACCATGGCGATGTCCCTGTCCTTTGGTGCGACATCGTTAACGACGCGGTCATCGATTTTCAGTGTCCCTTCGGTGATTTCCTCAAGTCCTGCAATCATCCTCAGCGTGGTTGATTTTCCACATCCGGAAGGTCCGACGAAGACAACGAATTCTTTATCCCTGATTTCAAGGTTGAAGTCCTTCACTGCGGTGACGTTCCCGTCATAGACCTTCGAGATATTTTCCAATGATAAATTTGCCATGAGTTTCACTCCTTCACCATAAGATAATCCTATGATCCTATCCTAAGGACTGTGCGTCATCCTTTCCATTGACGGAATGGATAAACCATCATGTCTCATTTCCAGCCTTTTGCACAAAGGCCTTGCCCTGATAGAGGTCGTTTTCTTTGAAATAGCTGTCGATGGCGTTGAGGACCTCCCATTTCTTTAGCGACCACATCGGTCCGATGAGAAGCTCGCGTGGTGCATCCCCTGTCAGCCTGTGGATGACCATGTCCTCCGGAAGCATGGAGACTGCGGTACAGATGAGTTCCACATATTCCTCCATCTCGAGGAACCTCAGCTTCCCGGCCTCATGGAGCTTCACCATGGGGGTGTCCTTCATGAGATGGAGCAGAGGGAACTTCACGCCCTGGATGTCCATCTTTGAGAGGTAGTCCACCGTAGCGAGCATCTGGTCCCGGTCCTCACCGGGGAGTCCGAAGATGACATGGACGACCACGTCGATGCCCCT
>DATISI010000291.1:0-3873 GCA_035581745.1 Clostridiaceae bacterium | reverse complement strand
CTGATGGTCAAATCTCGACATCAGGATTCAGCACAGCCTTCGGATGAAGGATCCGGTCGGAACAAAGGGGGCTTCGGGATAAATCGCACGCTGAAAGAGAAGACACTTTGGGACAACTAGAAAATGGAGAAAACCGCATTGCCGGTTTTCTCCATTTTGTTTCCATCTATTCTTTGTCAGTCTCTGCCTTTGGTCCTGAGAAGGGTTCTTCCCTCCAGGATGCCCGTGAGGCTATCTTGCGGATTTTTTCCCTGCCTCTTTGGAGACCGCAATCTCTTCGAGGGCATAGTTCACACGTTCCCTTTCCTCGTCCCGTCTATCCAGTTCCTGTGAATTCAGGCTCTTGAACTCGTTCATGAGAAAGGCCAGCGTGATGAGGACGGCCAGGGTGTCTGCGATAGGTATCGCAGTCCAGATTCCCATCAGTCCCATCCCGAAATATTTCGGAAGGATCAGGATGAGCGGAATGAGGAGGAATACCTGCCTCAGCATGGACAGGATGAAGGACTTGTTCGCCTTGCCGATGGCAAGGAAGAAACTGCTGGCGATGATCTGCATCCCGATGACCGGGAACATGAGCAGGAATCTTTTGATGCCCGCGACACCACTCTCCCGGATTTCAGGGTCCTTGGTGATGAAGTTGATGAATGTCGCAGGGAAGAGCTGTACAACGACGAAGCCCAGCGTGCTGACGATTGTCGCTGCGACAATCCCCACCTTCACGGCCTCCTTCACCCTGTTGTAGTTCCTGGCACCATAGTTGAAGCCGATGATTGGCTGCAGCCCCTGGTTCATCCCGAAGATGACCATCAGGAAGATGGTGACGATGGAGTTGATCGCGGCATAAGCCCCGATGGCCTTGTCTGACCCGTAGAAGGCCAGGCTCCTGTTCAGGATGATTCCGATGAGGCTTCCCGCCACCTGCATGGCAAACGGTGAGGCTCCGATGGAGACGATCTTCCTGACAATCGCAGGATGGAACCTGATGTAATCCTTCCGCAGCTTCAGCATGCTCCTTCCGGACAGGAAGTAGTTCATCGTCCAGAGGAAGCTGACGAACTGTGCGAAGATGGTTGCCCAGGCGGCACCTGCGACACCCATGTTGAATCCATAGATCAGGATCGGGTCGAGGATGGTATTGATGACCGCTCCGATCAGCATGGTGTACATCGCGATCTTCGGATTCCCCTCAGCCCTGATGATGTTGTTCAGACCAAAGGCGATGGTGTTGAAGATATTTCCATAAAGGATGATCCTCAGGTAATCCTTCGCATAGATCCGGATACTGTCGGTCGCTCCGTAGAGGCTGATGATCTGATCGAGGAAAACCAGCCCGATCACCGTGATGAAGATTCCTGTGAGGACCAGCATCAAGAATCCGGTTCCGAAGATCCTCTCTGCCTCGTCCTGCTTCTTCTCTCCAAGCTTGATGGAGATGTTCGAACCGGAACCGATTCCGAAGAGCATGATGAATCCGATGATGATGAAGGTGACCGGAAGGACAACGCCAACTCCGGATATCGCAAGGCCACCGGTCTCAGGGATGTTTCCGATGAATACCCTGTCCACGATGTTATATAAACTCTGTACCAGCATTCCAAGGATTGCGGGAATAGAAAACCTCAGAAAAAGCTTCAGCACTTTCTCTTCTCTCATTAATTTCTGTCTGTCGCCCATAATTTCCATATCCCTTCTTGTGTATTTCAAACTTGTTTCATTTCTTGTCAACTAATCTATTCTACATGATTTCCAAATGGAATGCAAATCATTCAGTGAATATATTCACCCAAAAGAAACCACGCAGGAAATTCCGCGCAGTTTCTTTGAAATTCAATCTTCTCCGGCTATATTCTCGTTACCTCACGGACTCTTCCGCATCTTTCGGCGTCCTTTCCGAATGGGCCAGACGGCTTGCCGCAGCGGCCGCGATGGCAGCTACGAGGTCATCCAGGAAGGTGTTCACATGGATCCCGTGTTTCTGTTCATCCAGCTTCTTGATGATCCCGATTTTCTCCTTGTCCAGGTAGCCATAATTCGTGAGTCCGATGGTTCCATAGACGTTGACGATGGAGAGCGGAATGATCTCGTCGATTCCGAAGAGCGGTTCATCATCTTCCACGATGCTCTGGAGCGGCTCTGGAAGGAGCTTCTTCTCCGCAAGCTCATCCAGCGCGATTCCCGTCAGGATGGCATGGATGATCTCCCTCTTCTTCAGGACCTGCAGGATGCTGTCCTCGCAGAGTTCCACGGTAAGTCCCTCATAGTACTTCTTCTGGAGGAGCATCACGATATCCGCGATGTCACGGATTTCGACCCCTCTCTTTTTCAGGATGTCGATCGTCATCACATGCAGTTCGTTCATGTCATACTTGTAACCCATCAATAACCTCCTAAAACAATGAAGCTATTAGGCCTAATAGCTTCATGTGTATCTCATTTCCTATTTCACCGAATCACGTTCGACGATATGGTACTGCAGCTGATACT
Source organism: Clostridiaceae bacterium (assembly GCA_035581745.1). Taxonomy (GTDB): domain Bacteria; phylum Bacillota; class Clostridia; order Clostridiales; family Clostridiaceae; genus Youngiibacter. The sequence continues at coordinate 1,386 of DATISI010000291.1, read as the reverse complement.
GTTCCTCGTCCAGCGGCTTGTTGTTGATGATCTTGATCAGCATCCTCATGCCGACTGAACCCATGTCATACATCGGCTGTGCGACGGTCGTGATTTTCGGATAGAAGATGGATGCCTGATAGATGTCGTTGAATCCTATGACATCCACATCTTCAGGACATCGAAGCCCTTTGTCCCTCAGTGCGTTGATGACGCCCATGGCGATCTCATCCGAAGCGCAGAACACGGCGTCGATTTCCGAGTTCTCGAGGATGACGTTCACACCCTTGTATCCCGCAGGTGCCTTGAGGTCCCCGTAATACAGGAGGCCAAGGTCGAGTTCGATCCCGCTGTCCGCAAGCGCCTTCTCATAGCCTTCATATCGCTTCGCGACGGCGTTCTTCCTGTCCTTCTTCATGCCGATGTAGGCGATCTTCTTGTTCCCTTTCTCAATCAGGTATTTCGTCGCATCATAAGCGGCTTTCCTGTTGTCGATGGTCACGCTCGGGTGCTTCTCTCCAGGTGCCTTCGTCTCGACGAGGACTGTCTTCAGTTCCAGCTCATCGATGAGGTCCAGGATCTCTAGGTCGAGATGGGAGCTCATGTAGAGCATGCCGTCAACCATCTTCTCCCGAAGGACCCTGATGTATTCCTTCTCCTTGTCGATGTCGGAATCGGAATTGCAGAGGATGATGTTGTAGTCATAGATATTCGCGACGTCTTCCGCGCCACGTACGACCTCTGGATAGAACTGGTTCGAGATATCAGGAACCAGGATTCCTATGGTCTTCGTCCTCTGGGTCTTCAGGCTCCTTGCCACGATATTAGGTCTATAGCTAAGTTTCTTGATTGCGTCCTGCACTCTTTTCTTCGTGTCGTCATTAACAACGTCCACGTTGTTCAATACCCTTGATACAGTCGCGATGGAAACTCCCGCTTCCCTTGCGACGTCTTTGATTGATGCTGCCATACTACCACTCCTATACTTATCATTAAATTTATGATTCCATATTTCCAATCTGAATGCCCTTTTAGGGGATATCCATCCAATTTCTCGGACTTTTCTGACAAGCTTCTCGAAACACGAACGTTTGCACATCATTCCTTTTCAATGTTTCGCCGTAAACCTTATCATTTCTATTATAATACAATTCTAAAAAAATAGTTCAGATTTCCAAATAAAAAACAGAAAAAACACGCATTTTTGTAAAATTTACATTTATTTCATCTTTTTTTATGTAACCTTTACATTAAAAATCATTATAGCACTTTTTTCTTCCGAATGCCAACATGAGGCCTTCATCATAAAATTAATGTTTAAAGCCTAATAAACCCTGACGTGCCCGCCTTTTTCCACTCTCTCTCCGACCCCATCCGTCCCTCCTCGTAGCCCGCTGTCCTTCACCC
>DATISI010000290.1:0-3694 GCA_035581745.1 Clostridiaceae bacterium | reverse complement strand
CGCGATCTCGTTCAGGTCATTGACCAGCCTCGACATGATATGTCCGGTCTTCGTCTCGTCATAATAATTGAAAGATAATTTCTGGAGATGGGCGAACATGTCCTTCTTCATATGGTATTCCATCTTCACCCCGAGGAGGTGTCCATAGAATCCGACGATGTAGTCCATGAAGTACCGGACGATATAAAGGACGAACATGGCGACGCCAAGCCTTATAATCATATTGATGTTGTTGTTCGGGATCAGGTCATTGATGAAGGACCTGGTCAGCTGCGGAAAGATGAGGTCGGAACCTGCGACCAGCGTGGCAGCTGCCATATCGAGAAGAAAAAGCCACTTATGGGGCTTATAATACTGGATGAATTTCTTGATCATTTTGTCACCTCACATCCTCTAGTATAATACAATCCAGATAATATGCAAAAACAAATATAATCTGGTCGCTTCCTGTAGCATACCGATGTGGAAATAGTATAATGGAGACAATAGAAGTGAATCCGTATCCCCTCCTACTGGGAAGGTGGGTACGCCTAAATAAAGGAGGCTGACTCTATGCTCATTCTGGCACATCGAGGCTATGCGGAAAAGTATCCGGAGAACACCATGGTCTCTTTCAGGAACGCTATCTCCTGCGGGGCGGACGGCATCGAGACCGATGTCCAGCGGACGAAGGATGGCGTGCTGGTCCTGATCCACGACGACTCCATCGACAATGTCTCTACCGGAAAAGGACTGATCCGTGACCTGACCTACCAAGAACTCCTGAAGTTCGACTTTGGCGTAAAGAAAGGAAAGGCGTTCGAGAACGAGAGGATCCCGACTTTTGATGAATTCCTGGACCTCGTGCAGGACACGGAACTCCTGCTCAATATCGAGATCAAATACGGTTCCTTCCTTTATAAGGGAATCGAGGAAGAAGTCCTGAAGAAGGTCGAGGAACGCGGTCTGATTAACCGGGTGATCTTCTCCAGTTTCAACCATTACTCCGTGGTCATGCTGAAGGAGATGAATCCGGAATGCGCGGCCGCCCCCCTCTACACCGACGGGATCTACAAGCCCTACGACTACGCGATGGAACTCCATGCGGATGCCATCCATCCCTACAAGCTCCTCGTCAGTAAAGAAATCGTGGAAGAATGTCACAGGCGTAACATGAAGGTGAATGTCTGGACTGTCGACGATGTCAAGGAAGCCAGCTATCTCGAGGGCATCGGTGTGGATGCCATCATCACGAACAGGCCACAAGAAATGTTAAATCATTTTGGGAGATGATAAAAATGGACGGAAAACTCGATATCAACATGAATGCAACAGACCGCAAACTCAACTATAAGAAGACCTTCATCCTGGGCTTTGGATTCTTCGCCATCAGCATCACGTGGAGCATCTACAACGCCTTCATGCCGATCCTACTTGGAAATTTCCTGACCAGTTCAGCACTAATCGGATTCATCATGACCATTGACAATTACCTGGCCCTCTTCATCCAGCCGACGGTAGGTTTCTACAGCGACAAGATCGATACGAAGTTTGGCAGGAGGATGCCCTTCATCATGGTCGGCATGCCCCTCGCGGCTGTGTTCACCGCACTCATTCCAAACCATTCCAGCCTGACAACGCTCATCGCCTTCCTGGTCCTCATGAACCTTTCGATGAGCATCTACCGTTCCCCGGTCATCGCCATGATGCCGGACATCACCTATCCCGAGCACCGCTCCAAGGCGAACAGTGTCATCAATTTCATGGGCGGTATCGGATCCCTCATCGCCTACGTCATTGGCTCCAGACTCTTCAAACTTGGAGAAGGTTATCCCTTCTACCTTTCCGCCATCCTCATCCTCTTCGCCGTCGTCGTCCTGATCACCAGGATCAAGGAGAAGCGCGATGTCCTGAACTATGAGAAGGCGGAAGAGAAACGGGACCTCTTTACGGGAATCAAGATCGCGCTCAGCAACAAGAACACGATGTTCCTCCTCTTCGCCATCTGCAGCTGGTTCATCGGCTTCAACGGTATCGAGACGTTCTTCACGCGATACGGCCTGAACTACCTGGGGATAGACCCTTCGGTCTCCGCACTCACCCTTTCCTTCATCTCACTCAGTTTCCTCGTCTTCGCGATTCCGGCAGGAATCCTGGGTGCCAGGATTGGAAAGAAGAACACGATCCGGATCGGAATCGGAGTGGTCTTTGTGCTCATGACGGCCATCTCCTTTGTAGGACCTGACACACCGAACAATATCCTGATCATCCGAGCGCTCTTCCTCCTCATCGGATTCGGATGGGCCACCATCAACATCAACTCCTACCCGCTGGTCGCGGACATGTCCCCACTGGGACTCCTCGGCACCTTCACCGGAGTCTACTACCTCTTCTCCTCCATCGCGAACATCGTATCCCCTCCGCTGCTCGGTTTCGTCATCGACAGCATCGGCTACAATGTCACCTTCCTCTATGGCGCTTTCTTCTTCGCCCTATCGTTTATCTTCATCTCGATGGTGAAGGACAGCAGGGTTGAACGCAATGGAACAGGTGCGGAAAGCTGACCTAGCTTGCACGAAACCCATTTCCCCTAAAGCACCGGCCTAAGGCGCAGCAGTCACCGACTGGTGCATCATGGACTTTCATCACAGACGAAAGGCATGGCTCTCTTCCTTATGGAGGAGGTCCATGCCTTTTCTGTTCAGAGGATAAGCCTTTCCCGCTGCCATCATGACAGGGATGGGAAGGATCGCGCTGCACTTGAACCAGATATTTCAATGCCGTTGACTTGTCATTAAGGATCCTGCTTAGGCTTTCCTTTCATACCGCGTGAAAGTGATGAGGATTCCGCTCTCCTCGTCGACCTCGTCACGGCTTTCCGCCAGGATGAAGTCATCAATCTTCTCTACCGGGAAATAGGTATCGCCCTCGAAGTCCTTGTGGACCCATGTGATGTAGAGCCTCTGACAGTGGTCGATCATCTTCGCGAAGATCTCTCCACCACCGATGACGAAGACCTCTTCATCCGTCTGGCCGTAGGCCAGGGCATCCTCAATCCTGTGGATGACTTCCACGCCTTCAGGCGCAGGATAGTCTTGGGCACGGGTGAGGACGATGTGCTTCCTGTCCGGAAGCGGCTTGGGGAAGCCTTCGAAGGTCTTCCTTCCCATGATGATCTTCTTTCCGAGGGTCATCTGCCTGAAATACTTCAGGTCCTTCTTGATCTTCCAGACCAGCTGGTTGTCTTTTCCGATGACGCCGTTATGTGCCACAGCTACCATGATACTCAGCATCAGATGGCCACCTCCATCTCGATCTTTCCAAGGTGCTTGTAGTCGACAAGCTTGATGTCATCTATGGTGAAGTCATAAAAATCCTTGATCTCAGGGTTGATCCATAGCGTAGGAGGCGCTGGTGCCTCTCCCCTTGCAAGCTGGGTCTCCATCCCTTCTATCTGATTCTCATAGATATGCGCATTGTTGATGACGTGGGTGAACAGCCCCGGCTTCAGTCCCGTCACCTGTGCGACAAGATGCACGAGCACCGCATACTGCACCATGTTGAAAGGAAGTCCCAGCGGCATGTCCGCGGAACGCTGGACCAGCATGCAGTTCAGCCTGCCATCCGTCACATCCCACATGGTCATGAACGCGCAGGGATAAAGCGATCCGCCGTCGAGATGTGGAATCTGCCATAGGCTCATGATCATCCTCCT
>DATISI010000289.1:0-3357 GCA_035581745.1 Clostridiaceae bacterium | reverse complement strand
GGCTTCTTTTGAAACCATGCTTATCTTTAGACCAGGCTTCATTCAAGACATCCCTGGCAGGATCACCATCCCCAGAAAGGAAAGCAGGGCCGAAAAACCTCCGGTCCTGCTTTCTGGGGTGACAGCCTCATCGGCTGCCTGGCCTGTCCTATCTCGTGAGGTAGGGTTTCAGGTCTTTTCCGGTGTAGGACGCAGGATTCTCCGCGACCTCTTCCGGTGTCCCTTCGCAAAGGACCTGTCCGCCCTTGTCTCCGCCCTCGGGTCCGAGGTCGATGATATGGTCCGCGCACTTGATGACATCCAGGTTGTGCTCGATGACGATGACGGTGTTCCCGTTGTCGACGAGGCGCTGGAGGATGTCGTTCAGCCTTCTGACATCATCGGTATGGAGTCCGGTGGTCGGCTCATCCAGGATGTATAAGGTCTTTCCTGTGCTCGGTTTTGAGAGCTCATAGGCCAGCTTGATCCTCTGGGCCTCTCCTCCGGAGAGCTGTGTCGAGGGCTGTCCGAGACGGACATAGCCCATGCCCACATCCATGAGCGTCCTGACCTTCTTGTAGATCCTTGGAAGGTTCTCGAAGAACCGGTCGGCTTCCTCCACGGTCATGTCGAGGATTTCCGCGATATTCTTGCCCTTGTACTTCACTTCCAAAGTTTCCCTGTTGTATCGCTTGCCCTTGCAGACCTCGCAGGACACATAGACATCCGAGAGGAACTGCATCTCGATCTTGATGATTCCGTCTCCGGAACAGGCCTCACAGCGTCCGCCCTTCACATTGAAGGAGAACCTGCCCGGCTTGTATCCCCTGGACTTCGCCTCCGTGGTGTTGGAGAAGAGGTCCCTGATCAGGTCGAACATGCCGGTATAGGTCGCAGGGTTGGACCTCGGCGTCCTTCCAATCGGGCTCTGGTCGATATCGATGATCTTGTCGACGTATTCCACGCCCTCCAGTCCGGTGTGTCTTCCCGGGAGCACCCTCGCCCTATGGACGATCCTGTGCAGCGCCTTGTAGAGCACCTCGTTCACCAGGGTGGATTTCCCTGAACCGGATACCCCGGTGACGGCGACGAACTTCCCGAGCGGGAATGCGACATCGACGTTCTTCAGGTTGTTCTCCGATGCGCCCCTGACGGTGATGTAGTTCCCATCCCCTGACCTTCTGGTCACCGGGACACCGATCTTCATCTCGCCTGTCAGGTACTTCGCTGTGATGCTGCGCTTCGACTTCTTCACCTGCGCCAGGGTCCCCTTGGCCACGACTTCTCCGCCGTGCTCGCCGGCACCCGGGCCGATATCGATGATGTAGTCCGCGTTCCGGATCGTGTCCTCGTCATGCTCGACGACGATGAGGGAGTTCCCCATGTCACGCAGCTTCTTCAGGGTCTCGATGAGCCTGTCGTTGTCCCTCTGGTGGAGTCCGATGCTTGGCTCGTCGAGGATATAGAGGACGCCCATGAGGCTGGAGCCGATCTGGGTCGCAAGCCTGATCCTCTGGGACTCTCCTCCGGAGAGGGTTCCCGCCTTCCGGGCAAGGTCCAGATAGTCCAGTCCTACATTCACAAGGAAGGACAGCCTCGACCTGATCTCTCTCAGGATCTGTTCTCCGATGATGCCTTCCTTCTCGGAGAAGGTGATCCCGCTGAGGAAGTCCAGTTCGTCCTGGATCGACATCTTGGTGAACTCGAAGATATTCTTCTGCCCTACGGTGACCGAGAGCACTTCCTTCTTCAACCTTGCGCCATTGCATGTCGGGCACGGATTGTCCGACATGAACTGCTCCACTTCGCCCTTCATGTAGTCCGAAGAGGTCTCCATGTACCTTCGCTTGAGGTTGTTCACCTCTCCCTCGTACACATGGTAGTATTCGCCCCTGGCGTAGTTCTTGTTGTAGTAGACCTTGACCTTCTCCCCCTTTGTCCCATAGAGGAGGATATCCACGATTTCCTTCGGCAGGTCCTCGATCGGGGTATTGAGGTCGAAATGGTATTTCTTCGAAAGCGCCTGCATGATTCCATAGGTCCAGGAATCATCCTTCAGCCTGGCAGTGCTCCAGGAGGCCATAGCGCCCTCCATGATGCTCTTTGTCCTGTCGGGGAGGACAAGGTCCTCATCGATCTCCATCAGCGTTCCAAGGCCGTCACAGTGGCCGCATTTGCCATAGGGGGCATTGAAGGAGAACATCCTCGGTTCGAGTTCCTCGATTCCGATGTTGTGCTCCGGGCAGGCGAACTTCTCGGAGAAGAGGATATCCTCCCCATCGACGATGTTCACGATGACCGTCCCCTCCGCGAGCTTCATGGCCTGCTCCATGGAATCGGACAGACGGGACCTGATGTCCTCACGGACGACAAGCCTGTCAATGACCGCCTCGATGGTATGCTTGAAGGTCTTTTTCAGGACCACTTCCTCTTCCGAGAGGTCCACAAGGGCACCATCGATACGGGCACGGACGTAGCCGGCCTTCTTGATGGTGTCGATGACCTTCTCATGTTCTCCCTTCCTCCCGCGCACGAGAGGAGCAAGGATCTGGATCCTGGACTTCTCCGGAAGTTCCATCACCTTGTCCACCATCTGGTCCAGGGTCTGGGAGCTGATCTCCCGTCCACATTCCGGACAGTGCGGGATTCCGATCCTCGCGTAGAGGAGTCTCAGGTAGTCATAGATTTCCGTCACCGTGCCCACGGTGGAACGGGGATTCTTCGATGTCGTCTTCTGGTCGATGGAGATGGCCGGGCTCAGGCCTTCGATGGACTCCACGTCCGGTTTGTCCATCTGTCCCAGGAACTGCCTCGCATAAGAGGACAGGGATTCCACATAGCGTCGCTGTCCTTCCGCATAGAGCGTGTCGAAGGCCAGGGAGGATTTCCCTGAACCGGACAGGCCCGTGAAGACCACAAACTTGTCCCTTGGGATCTCCAGGCTGATGTTCTTCAGATTGTTGACCTTCGCACCCTTGATCGTTATATTCTTCATGATTTCTCCTATTTGTATCAATTATTCATCCGCATGCCGGGCGGATGCCCGTTATCTCACTCTGGTCGTCGTCCGTTTTGCGGATGATCTTCCATGCTGGCAGTGGCTCTGTTCCTCTGACCCTTTTCCCTGTCTCTACCAGGTCAGACCCTGATGCCTGCGTCAAAAAGGACGCGGTTCCCCATACAATCGCTACTTCCTGTTATCCAGGAACGGTTTCCATCTTCATGGAAGCTTTCTAGGAGGTCTTGTTCTTGACGAGTTCTTTCCTGAGCTTCGCAACTTCATCCCTGAGGTAGGCCGCCTGCTCGAACTCCAGCTCCTTCGAAGCCTTGCGCATGTCCGCCTCGAGCTTCTTGATGGTCTTCTCCAGGGTGTCCTTG
>DATISI010000288.1:0-2053 GCA_035581745.1 Clostridiaceae bacterium | reverse complement strand
CATCTACGGGGAATTCATCAGTGAGACAGGGGGTCAGGCGAACTTCGCCGCAGCTCTTGCTGTCATCCTGGTCATCATCACCGGAGCCATGTTCCTCATCCAGAAATACATCGTGAACAAGAAGTCCTTCACGATGAGCTCACTCCGGCCGATACAGTCCACGCAGCTGACAGGAATGAAGAACCTTCTCCTCCACATTCCCGTCTACTTCATCGTGTTCCTTTCAATCATCCCCCAGCTGACGGTCATCTACACTTCGTTCAAAGCGACGAATGGGGCGATATTCGTGGACGGGTTCTCCCTGAGAAGCTATCAGACGATTTTCAGCAACCTTTTGAACCCCATCCTGAACACCTACAAGTTCGGCCTGGTTTCCATCGCCATCATCGTTATGCTTGCGATGTTCATCGCCTACATCACGACAAGAAGGAAGACCTGGCTGACCAGCATGATCGATTCCATGACCATGTTCCCATACATCATCCCGGGATCCGTGCTCGGAATCACGCTTCTCCTCGCCTTCAACAGGCAGCCCTTCATCCTGAGCGGAACCGCCTTCATCATCATCCTCGCATTCACGGTCAGGCGTCTGCCCTATACCCTGAGGTCCAGTGCCGCCATCCTTTACCAGATCAGCCCCAGCATGGAGGAAGCGGCGATCAGCCTTGGCGACTCACCACTGAAGACCTTCTTCAAGGTCACAGCTGTCATGATGCTTCCAGGGGTGCTTTCGGGGGCGATCCTCAGCTGGATCACCATCATCAATGAGCTGAGCGCATCGGTCATCCTCTATACCGGAAACACCAGGACCATGTCCGTCGCCATCTATACAGAAGTCATCCGGGCGAGTTATGGAACGGCAGCCGCACTGGCGACCATCCTGACCCTCACGACTGTCGTGTCCCTGCTGCTCTTCTTCAAGCTTTCGGGTAAAAAAGAGATTAGCCTCTAGTCCGATAATGGAGTATAATTGTTATCGATTACGAAAGGGAAGGGCAGGACCTGCTCCTTCCCGGAAAGTAAAGACCTTGTCATCTGAAGGCTAAAAGGAGGAACACATATGAAGGGAAAGAAGCATACCTACTTCAAGGACATCCGGAGGATGTTCCTTCTTTACGCCATCATCCCTGTTGTCCTTCTGACCCTTTTCTGCCTTGTGGTCTTCTGGGGCTCGTGGAAGTATAACCTTGAATCGACGAACCGTGAGGAACATCAGGCAATCACCCTTGATTTTGAACAGACTATCGAAGCCTATACGGAGGTCGCAGAAGAGCTCGCACTGAAGATGGAGGTCCTGGACAGCAATCTGGACACAAGGGAAAGGGTGGAGATCTTCGAGCGGATCTATGCCATCTCCAACAGGCTTGAGCGCAAAGCTGTGCTCTATGTCTTCGATGAGGATATGGTGCCAGTCCTGACAGGGACCAATACGGTTCCGGAATTCCTGGATGGGGAATCCTATGCCAACTGGGGAATCTACCGCATCATGAACGGGAATCCCCGGGAGACTGCGCTGAAACTCGTTGAAGACCCTAATTCTGACTCCATGAAGCTCGTCATCGGGAAAGCCATCCTGGTTGCGGGTGAGGTCAGGGGATATGTGACTTTCGTGATGGATAGCAGGCAGTTCCTGATCGAGACTGCATCCTATCAGACACAGACCGTAGTCTCTGACGACTATGGATGGATTTTCTTTACCAACAACTATGACTTTATGGACACCATGAGCCGTTTTGAACTGGCGGGAAAGAACATCAATGGGAATCTCGATGCGAAAGAACGGAAATATTTCATCACCTCCAGCCCGCTGTTCGACGGCAGGATCCACATCTATTCGATTTCAGGCTTCGGGAACCAGATGGCCTTCTTCCGGTACATCGCCATCATCCTGTCGGGAATCTTCACCATGCTGGTCATCACCGTCTTCCTCAGCACGAAGCACATGGCATCGAAAAAGACGAAGGATATCTACAGCATCGTCAATGCCCTGGAGAAAGTGAAGGAAGGTAACCTGAAAACCTATATCGAAACGACAGGAAACGATGAGTTCAGG
>DATISI010000287.1:0-3231 GCA_035581745.1 Clostridiaceae bacterium | reverse complement strand
ACCAAGAGGATCCTCTATACGGCAGGAGTCTGGTTCATGGGGTGGTTCACCTATCTCCTCATGCTCTATCTCCTGGCAGACCTTTTCTCATGGATATCCAGGAAAATGTCAGGACGGGGTTATGGGAAGGGTACCATCTTTGGGATGGACAGACGGAAGGAGAAGAGACGGAAGGTCCTTTTCCTCATGACGCTTCTTGCGACAGCCGTCACCGTCTATGGGGGACTCCATGCGAAAGATGTCACGACAGTAAGGTACGATGTTGCAATCGACAAACCGGGAGGAAATTTGGACGCCCTGAATGTCGTCATGGTCTCGGATATCCACCTGGGCTATATCGTAGGAAAAAATGATATCGAGAAGATGACGGCTGCAATCAGGGCTCTGGACCCTGATCTCGTCATCATCGCAGGGGATATCTTCGATGACAATCTCCTGGCCGTAAGGGAACTGGACGAGATAAAGGCGCTTCTTCAAGGGATCGAGAGCACTTATGGCACCTTTGCGGCACTGGGGAACCATGATGCCGGAAGGACCTACCCGGAGATGGTGCAGTTCCTCCAGGATTCAGGAATCGTCCTTCTGCAGGACGAAGGTGTCCTGGTGGGAGAGTCCTTCTTCCTTGCGGGAAGGAAGGACTTCAGACCTATCGGAGACCAGGGAGATGTGCGCAAACCTCTGGACAGTTACCTCAGTGCTGTGGATAAAACAAGGCCTTTCCTCATGATTGACCATCAGCCCGTCGCGCTCGAAGACGCGCAGGCAGTTGGCGTCGACCTTCTCCTTAGCGGACATTCCCACAAGGGGCAGATTTTCCCCGGGAGGATCTTCACGAGGATGATCTACCGGAATGACTGGGGATATCTCAGGATGGGCAGCCTGCATTCCGTGGTCTCGTCGGGTTTCGGTACTAGGGGTCCGCCGCTGAGGGTAGGCACCGATTCTGAGGTCGTGCAGATCATGGTGGAATTCCAGCCCTAAGTCCGTTATGATGAGAGGAGTGGCAGGAATGTATCGTGGAAAGATAGGAAAGACTTTAAAATGGGATGGAGGAAGACATGATGGAAGATAAGGAACAGATGAAAGTGGAGGACCTACAAGAGAAGGCAAAAGAAGGCGCAAGGAACTACTTCAGGGAAGGCCTGAACTGTTCGGAATGCGTGTTCAAGAGCTACCTGGACCTCGGGGTCTCCGGGTTTCCGTCTGAGGTTGTCGCCCTGTCGTCAGGCTTCGGTGGTGGGATCGGGATGACGAAGAATACCTGTGGAGCCCTTCTTGGAGCTGTGCTTTGTGCCGGCACGAAGAAAGGAAGGAAAAACCCACTGGAAAAGGAGACACCAGCAGAGCGGATCGAGGAATTGAATGGGGACAATGGCCTCTACAGCACCTTCGCAGCCATGACAGAAGAGTTCCAGGCGAAATATGGAACCGTCTCCTGCAGGGAACTGACAGACCCCCATGGAGACTGGCACTCCCGGGAAAGGAAGAAAAGCTGCCAGGAGATCATCGGCTATGCTGCAACCCTTGGTGTGAAATATGCCATCGATGAAGACATCTAGGGATAGACTGCAATAAAAGGAAAACTGAGATTGAATAAGACGGAAACCCGATGGAGCTGATGAAAATCATGCGATCGGGTTTCTCTTTGTGCATAGGGGATGTGAATCCATCCGGAATGTGACGAGGACGATGCCCGCGTATGGCCGTTGTGTAAAATAATCATGAACGATTCGATTATGTCCATTTGTAAACGTATAATGAAAGAAGAGGCTTGAATAATAAGGAAGAACACAAAAACCCTAGTACTTATTTAGTTTTTCAAAACTGGAGCTCAGGTAAGCGTCCCATCCCGTCGGATAGGGAATCCGACCTGAGTTCATTTATTTAATCACCTTGGATTTATTCGATTGCCGGCTGGAAAGCTGGTCAGGCGTATCGTGCCCGGAAGATAACGAAGACAGAGGCAGGATGCGGAGGTGACACTGCACGTGTGCGAGGGACTGCCCTTACAGGCTGAAAGCCTCTAAGGAAATGTCATGAGGTAAAAAAAGGAGATATTGAAATGAAACTGGGTTTTGTGAAACCTAACTATCCCAATGAGAAACGAGTGGCCCTGCTGCCTGAGGATATTGTCGATTTTGACAATGAGATCATCATGGAAAGCGGATTCGGCGAGTACCTGGATTTCAAGGACCAGGATTACATCGATGCAGGCTGTCAGATCCTTTCCCGTGAAGAGATCTTCGGGACCTGTGAAGCCATATTCTCCCTGAAACTCCTTCAGGAATCTGATTATCCCCTGATCCGCAAAGGTCAGATCATCATCGGATGGACACATCCGTTCGCATCTGGAGCGAAGTTCATGGAGCTTCAGGGTATTCCCAAGGAACTGATTGTGGTGGATCTCGACAATATCCATCCCCATGTCCACTTCAAGGAGAAGAAAGTCCCTATCGACTGGATTCCGAAGAACTTCGTGTCGGGTAACAGCTTCAATGCCGGTTACGCTGCAGCCCTGCATGCGGTGACCGCATAGGGGATGATTCCGACCGCGGAAACTAAGGTCGCCATCCTTTCTCCTGGAAATGTTGCCCAGGGGGCTTTCTATGCCATGGCCAAACTGGGGGCCAATGTCAGGATGTTCTACAGGAAGACGATGTCAGAGTTCCTGGACAGCATCGGAGACTTCGACATCATCATCAGCGGGATCGAGGTAGACACGCCTGGAATGCATATCATCAGCAAGGCGCTGTTGAAGAAGGCGAAGAAGAACTGTCTCATCATCGACGCTGCTGCGGATACGGGAAGCGCCATCGAGGGCAGCCGTTCCACAACCATAGACAATCCGATATACAAGGAGGATGGGATCTATTATTACAATGTGAATAACACACCGTCCATCCTGTATAGGTCTTCCAGCAAGATTGTAAGTGAAAGTTTCAGCAAGCATGTCTACAGGCATGATGTCAGCAAGTTCGTGGAACTCGCAAGACAGATCATGGATTGATAAAGAAGGGAATAAGGACTGACACCGGAAGATGAGCAGCAGGAACACCTTCAAGAAAGCGGAAAGATGCAATCCGATGACGAATCCCGGAACTTCAAAAAACAGGAAACTAAAATGATAAAGGCGAACTTCACGCGAAGCTCGCCTTTATCATTTTCTTGTCTATCCTGCTGGATTTGGTTCTGCGTGGATAGCCCAATCTGAAGGGGTCAGGCGAAGGAGAG
>DATISI010000286.1:0-3549 GCA_035581745.1 Clostridiaceae bacterium | reverse complement strand
TCCCGGAATGGATCGACGAGAACCTTTCGGAATTCAAGGACAAGAAGATCATGACCTACTGCACAGGCGGAATCCGGTGCGAGAAGCTCACCGGGGTCCTCCTGGAGCACGGCTTCAAGGATGTCTTCCATCTCGAAGGCGGGATCGTCACCTATGGCCAGGATGAGGAGACCAGAGGAAAACTCTGGGATGGCAAGTGCTACGTCTTTGACGAACGCATCGCGGTCAGGATCAACCATACGGATGAGGACGTCATCGTCTCCTCCTGCACGTACTGCGGCAGCCCATCGGACAGGTACATCAACTGCACCAACGACGACTGCCACCTGCAGTTCCTCTGCTGCGAATCCTGTGAGGAAGCGCAGGAGGGTTTCTGCAGTGAGAAATGCCGGGAATATGTGATGAAGCATCCTGACCGCGACGCAAGGGTCAGGCTGAAGGAGAAGGCAAGGCTCTATGCCAGATATGGACAGGACCATCTGAAGGCGAAGGAAGCCGCAATCCGGCTTGAGCACCATGACAAGAGCAGCCAGAAAGAGGACTAGACGTCTGTCTGGCTATCTGTCAGGTAATAGGACAAACTGAAGAGGAAGGGGCATATCCAGTCATGGATGGTCCCTTCCTCTTCTTTATGAAGTTATGGTCCTATGTTATGGACTTCCTTGTAGACATCGCGATAGACATCTTCATAGGCATCCTCATGGACATCTCCACGAAGATCCGTCTATGGTCTTAGCCCAGGCTGTAGAAGGCCTTGAGGACCTTCACCAGGTAGTAGTTGTCCAGCACGCCGCCAAGCTCCCTCACGGAGTGCATCCCAAGGAGCGGAGTGCCGATGTCGATGCTGCGGATCGGCAGATGGGACGAGGTGATCGGTCCGATGGTGGAACCGCCCTGGAGGTCGCTCCTGTTCACGAAGAACTGGCATGGAACCTCCTCCTGTCTGCAGAGTGCGGTGAACACCGCTGTGGAATCCGCGTCTGTCGTATACTTCTGGTTGGCAGAGATCTTGACCACTGGCCCCTTGTTCATGGCCGGCCTGTTCGTCGGGTCGTGCATCTCTGCCCAGTTCGGATGGACGCTGTGCGCGAGGTCAGCGGAGATGATGAAGGAGTTCTCGAGACTCCTCAGGAAGCCTTCACGGTCTCCGCCAAGGGCATAGGCGACCCGTTCCAGGAGGTTCCGGAGGAGTGTGGAGCCAGCCCCCTGTTTCGAGGTGCTTCCGCTCTCCTCGTTGTCGAAGAAAGCCGCCACGTTGATTCCGGAGAAATCCTTCCCGGCTTCGATGCCTTCCAGGGCAGCGAACACGCTGGACAGGTTGTCCTGACGCTTGGAGGAGATGAACTCCTCATCGAGGCCCATGATGATGCCCTTCTCCACCTCATAGAGGAAGAGGTCGAAATCGAGGATGTCTTCCGCTTCGACATCCAGTTCCTTCGCCACCAGACCCTTCACAAAGCCTTCCTTCTTGAAGTCCTTGTCGACCAGGGTCAGGACGGGCAGGACATGTTTCTGCTTGTCGATCTCCACACCCTCGTTGGCCTTGCGGTTCATATGGATCGCAAGGCTAGGGATGATGAGGAGCGGCTTCTTGAAGTCTATGGTGACATTCTTCGGCGTGAGAAGGGATTCCCCCTTCATGACCACCCTTCCCGCAAGGGAGAGCGGCCTGTCGAACCAGGTGGCGAGGAGTGGTCCGCCATAAGTCTCGGTGTTCAGCTTGAGGTATCCGTCGGACACCATCTCCGATTCCGGCTTGATGCGGAAGCCTGGAGAATCCGTGTGTGCCCCCACGATCCTGAAGCCACTGTCCAGGGCATCCTTTCCAATGGTGACCACGAACAGCGAGGACTCGTTCTTCACATAGAAGACCTTGTCCCCTTCCTTCAGTGTCCATTTCTCGGAAGGGACCAGTTCCTGGTATCCCTTCCCTATAAGGTCTTCACGCATCACCTTCACCGCATTGAAAGCGGTCGGGGCGTCGTGAAGGAAATCGATCAGTCTTTGTGCCAGTTCTCTCTTTTCCATGTTTACCTCCAAAAAAAACTCATACATAAATTCTACCATGATTATGCTATAATTGACATGAATGGATTCCATGACGCTTCTCAAAGGAAGCCGGAATCTTTAATTTTTTATGTGCAGGTGTAATATGATCAATTATCTCATCCATAAATTGACGGACGGACGCAACTACAAGGAAAACCTGGAAAGGGAGCGGATCGGCGTCATCGCCGGCTCCTTCGGTGTCTTCCTGAACTTCGTGCTGTTCTTCGTCAAGGTCCTTCTTGGCCTTGCCACAGGCAGTATCGCGCTCACCGCCGACGCTTTCAACAACCTGACCGATACCGCATCCTCCGTCATCACGATCTTCGGGTTCAAGCTGGCCAATCGCCCGCCGGATGAGGACCACCCTTACGGACACGGACGTTTCGAGTACCTCACCGGGCTCACGATTTCCGTCCTCGTCATGTTCGTCGGATTCCAGTTCATCGTCTCCTCCTACAAGAGGATCGTGCAGCCGGAACCCGTGGTCTTCGAATGGATCACGCTCTTCATCCTGGTCCTTTCCATCATGCTGAAGCTCATCATGCATCTCATGTATAAGAGGCTTGGGAAGATGACCGGATCGAACACCCTTATCGCGACGGGAACAGATGCGCTGGGAGACGTGTTCACGACGTCCGTGGTCGTCCTGGGCCTTGTCATCTCCAGGTTCACCACCCTTCCCATCGATGGCTTCATCGGAATCATCATCGCCCTCTACATCATCTACAACGGGGTGACGCTCACCCTTGACACCATCGGCCCCATTATCGGCGAGAAGCCGGACCTGGAGCTCGTGGAGAAGATCAAGGAGAAAGTCACCTCCTATGACAAGATTTACGGTGTCCATGACCTGGAACTCCATTCCTACGGTCCGGGAAAGACCATGGCCACCATCCATGCGGAAGTCCCCTACGACATCGACCTTGTGGAGATCCACAACATCGTCGACAAGATCGAACGGAAGGTGAAAGAAGAGCTTGGCATCAACCTCGTCATCCACATGGACCCGATCAACGAGGAGGATGACGAATACCTCCATATCAAACAGGAGGTCACGGAAATCGCGCTCAGGATTCCAAAAGTCATGTCCATCCATGATTTCCGCTATACCGGCCTCTCCACACACAAGATCATCATCTTCGAGGCGGTTGTGGACAGCAAGAACACGACAGCAAAGGAACGGGAAGACATCGAAGGCATCCTCAGGAGTACCCTGGAGCTGAAATACCCCGACACCAAGATCTATCTCACCATCGACCTCGACGTCTCGATGCTCTAGGCGCTAGGATTCATGGCCTTATTCCTCATCCAGACAGGCCTGCAGGACATCTGCCCATCCATTCTGGATTCCATCGGATAGCAAAGACCCAGGAAAAGCAGTTCAAAATGCTTTCCTGGGTCTTCTTTTCCATATGATCGTATGGTCTTATACAAGGACTCCGAAGAGGAATCCTGATTCGGTCACACCTTGTCTTTGGGCAGTTTCCCGTCAGCTGCCTT
>DATISI010000285.1:0-2226 GCA_035581745.1 Clostridiaceae bacterium | reverse complement strand
TGTCCTCCGGATATACCCGTCCTTCCGGATTCGCGAAGTGCACGTGTCCAAGATACTTTTCCCCATCCTGAAGCAGGATGCCTGCCGGCTCCTTCTCCACCGTCATGTGGTAGTAGTCGATGAGGACTTTAACGCTGTCATGGGCCACATCCTTCGCCAGCCTGACGCCTTCCTCGAAGGTGTTGATGAGGTTGCATTCTGCTTTCCTCAGCGGCTCGATCACGATGGTGATCCCGTTCCGGCCAGCGACGTCACCCATCCGCCTGAGCAGTTCAACGACCTGCTGGTAGCCTTCTTCACGCGGAAAGCCTTCCGGGACATTCTTTGCGGGTCCGCTTCCGAAAACCACAGTCTTCGCTCCGATCTCCCTTGCCAGTGCCAGTGCCTCTTCGACATAGGCGATGACCTTCTCGAGTTCAACCCCGGGGCCTGTCAGCCTTACCGTCTTGGGGAACAGGTTGTTGCAAGTCTCACAGGGTACCCCTGAAGATTTGACCATATCCAGCAGTTCCTGGCGTTCAACGTCGGAAAGCACCATGAGCTCGGCTAGGGCAAGTTCCACATAATCGTAACCGGCCTCCCCAAGTCTGCCTACACGCTCGATCCCTGTTCCGTCTTTCCTTGTGGAAACCATATTCAGGCAGCATCCGAATCTCATCTCTTGTCCTCCTATGCTACATCGTCGGATTGACGATGACTTTGATGTATTTGTCTGGTTCCTTGTGGAGTCTGTCAAAGTATTCCGGCGCATCCCCCAGGGAGACAACCTTGGAAATCATTTTCTCCGTGTCCAGTTTTCCGCTTCCCAGGATTTCCACAACCTCTCCGAATTCCTCATGGGTGTAGTTGAAGGTACCCAGGACACTCCTTGCGCTGACCACGATATCCTGCATGTTGATCTGCATCTCTTTCTGTGACATTCCGACCCAGATGGCTGTACCCGCCATCTTCAGGCTCTTGATGGACTGGTTCGCAGTCGCCTGCACGCCCACCGCCTCGATCGAGATATCCACCATCATGCCGTCCGTAAGGGCTGCGATGGCTGCGAGATAGTCCCCTTTCAGGGGATTGACCACCGCGTCCGCTCCAAGCTCCAGCGCGGTCTCAAGCCTGCTGTCACTGAGGTCGCACATGATGACCTTCGCGGGATTCTTCAGCTTCACCAGTTGCAGGATGCATAGTCCGATGGTTCCCGCTCCGATGATGAGGACCGCTTTGCCTTCCAGGCTGCCGGCTTTCTTCACCGCGCCATAACCGACCGCATAGGGTTCGGTCAGGGCACCTGCCTCAAAAGTGCAGCTCTCTGGAAGTCTGTACAGGAGCTTCTCCGGAACACAGAGGTATTCCGCTAAAGCGCCATCCTCGGTCAGGACACCGAAGAACCTCTTGTTCAGGCACATGTTGGTGTATCCTTTCCTGCAGTTCGCGCACTCCCCACAAAAATTGATGGGCTGTGCAATGACACGGTCACCGATCTTGAATTGCGACACCTTCTCTCCCAAAGCTTCCACTTCAGCGGAGAATTCGTGCCCCATGGTCATCGGTGCAATCCTTCTTCCTGTCAGTCCAAGGTACCCATGGACATCGCTGCCACAGATTCCGACCGCCCTTATCTTCAGCAGGACCTCGCCTCCCCCGGGTGATGGTCTTCCAAGATCCTCCACCTCAAGTCTGTTCGGGGCCAAATATCTTAAAGCTCTCACGCTACTCCTCCAGTCTTTACGACGTCGTAAATTTCATCCGTTTTCTTCCAGTTATCTCAATCTGTTCCAATTTTCTTCTTTATTTTTTTCTTCATTCATGCTATGCTATGTGAAAATTATAGTTTGTTTGGTCGCTCACTATAATCCAGGAAGTAGCCGGTATATCCGGCTGCTTCTTCTTTTTTTCGGCTATCTTTTGTTTCCGGCTATCTGTCTTGAATCCTGCCGGTCATTTATCCGATGTTCACTTGTTCTTCATGTCATAGAGTGCCATCCTGGCACACAGCCTGTATGCAGCTTCGAAAGCGCCTGTGTTCGCGATGCCTTTTCCGGCAATGTCATAAGCGGTTCCATGTGCTGGTGTCGTGATCGCATAGGGCTGTCCCGCCGCGACGGTGACGCCTCGCTGGAAGCCTTTCAGCTTCATCGCGATCTGGCCCTGGTCATGGTACATCGTCACTACGGCATCATAATCGCCATCGAAGGCTTTCAGGAACACCGTATCCGATGGGAATGGTCCGTC
>DATISI010000284.1:0-8687 GCA_035581745.1 Clostridiaceae bacterium | reverse complement strand
GATAAGGTATTCCATCTCCTTGTGTGTGAGGGTCTCATAGGCCTTCACAGAGGCCTTGCAGGCCACCGTCGCGATCCTCATGTACTTGACCTCCTCTCGCGTCCCTTTGCCGAGGTTCCGGATATTGTCCAGGATGTCGTGGAAATAGGACGTCTCCTCGATGGTGCCGAGGAAATAAGGCACCTCCCGGATGGATACGGTACGGTCCCCGAATTCCTCGATGACGAAACCCGCATCCGACAGGACCTCCCTGTTCTCCTCATACAGCCTGAAATCCTCGATGGATAGCTCGAGCACCCTGGGGATGAGCAGCGCCTGTGAGGCGACGAACCCCTTCATGATGCCATCCATGTATTTCTCGAAATTGATCTTCTCGTGTGCGGCATGCTGGTCGAAGATATAGAGCTCGTCATGGATCTCCGTCAGGATATAGGTGCTCCGGAACTGGCCGATGATCCGAGGCATCGGGAACTTCGCTTCACTCCGTGTCTCTGGAGTATCGGATTCCAGTCCTGACACATTCAGCGAGCCTGTCTCTATGACCTCCTCACTGGTAACACGTCCGGAAAATTCCAGGGGTTCCGAAGGAATGGAGCCGTGGCCATAGGCCTTCTGCTCTTCCTTTGTCTCCTTAGGGAAGGACCTTTCCGTGATGTCCACCGGAATGTCGATGTATCTCGGACCGTCGGTCTCCTTCGTCGTCAGCTGTTCGAAACTATCTTGAGCGATATATTCCTTCTCCACCTCGAAGGTCTTCTTCAGGCCTTCGGACAGCGCCTGATGGACCGCGTCGAAGACCGCCTTGTAGATGTGTCGCTCATCCTCGAACTTCACCTCCGCCTTCTGCGGATGGATGTTGACGTCGATGAGTTCAGGATAGATTTCCAGGTTCACGATGAAGAAAGGGAACCTGTTCACTGTGGCGAAAGACTTGAAGCCGTTCTCCACCGCTGCGGTGATGATCTTGGACTGGACCAGCCGCCTGTTCACGAAGATGGTCTGCTGGTTCCTCGTCCCTCTTGAGATCTCCTCGTTGCCGATGTAGCCATGGATGGAGAGGGAGTCGGAATGGCTCTCGAAGTAGAACACGCTGTCCTGGACCTTCTTGCTGTAGACCTGACGGATGACATCCTTCTGGTTCCCCGTCCCATAGGTCTTCAGCACGGGTTTGCCTTCCGAGATGAGCGTGAAGATGATTTCCGGATAGGCGATGGAGATCTTCGAGATTGTCTCGTTGATGATGCCACTTTCTCTCGATGAGGATTTCAGGAACTTCTTCCTGGCCGGGACATTGTAGAAGAGGTCACGCACCTCGATGAGGGTTCCCCTGTCCATCGGTGCATATTTCTCATAGTGGACCTCGCCGCCTTCAAGATAGATCTCACGGCCATCCTCGTCTTCTGTACGCGAACGCATCATGACCTTCGATACGGAGCTGATACTGGACAGGGCTTCGCCACGGAAGCCCATCGTGCTGATCCTGAACAGGTCGTCAGCAGAGTTGATCTTGCTTGTGGCATGCGGCATGAAGGCTTTCAGCATGTCTTCCTCCATCAGGCCTTCTCCCTTGTCCAGGACACGGATCATGTCTTCCCCTCCGCCCTGGATCTCGATATGGATTTCCCGTGTCCTGGCATCGATGGCATTCTCCACCAGTTCCTTGACAACAGAAGCCGGCCTTTCGACCACCTCTCCTGCCGCTATCTTGTTGAACGTGTCCTTGTCCAGGATATTGATTCTACCCATTCTAATTCAGATCCTTCGCTTCATTATTTAACTCGTAGAGCATGCTGAGCGCTTCCATCGGGGTGATGTTCAGGACGTCCACCCCTCTGAGCCTGTCGATCAGCCTGTCTCGACCGATATCGAGGAAACCCAGCTGCATGGGATCTTCCTTCACCGCCTGGGGTCTTACGACCTTTCCCTTCTCCTTCTTCTCGAGGTTCTTCAGGATCTCCTTCGCCCGATGCAGGATCTCTTTCGGGATTCCGGCGAGCTTTGCCACCTCGATTCCATAGGAGTCGTCTGCGCCTCCTGGAACGATCTTCCGCAGGAAGGCGATGCTGGAGCCGACTTCCCTGACCAGGACCGAATAGTTCCTGACCCCTTCCATCTCGCCCTCAAGCACGGTGAGTTCATGGTAGTGTGTGGCGAAGAGCGCGCGGCTTCCCTTCAGGGATTTCAGGATATATTCGATGACCGCCCATGCGATGGAGAGCCCGTCATAGGTCGAGGTCACCCTGCCCACCTCATCCAGGATGATGAGGGACTGTGCAGTCGCATGGCTAAGGATATCCGAAACCTCGCTCATCTCCACCATGAAGGTGGATTTTCCGCCTGCAAGGTCATCCGATGCCCCGATCCTCGTGAAGATCCGGTCGCAGATCGAGATATCCGCCTCCTTCGCCGGAACGAAGGAACCCATCTGCGCCATGAGCACGATGAGCGCGCTCTGTCGCATGAAGGTGGACTTACCCGCCATGTTGGGTCCCGTGATGATGAGGAACCTTTCCCTGTCGTTGTCCATGGTCAGGTCGTTGGAGACGAACGCCCCTTTGTCCAGCATCTTCTCCACCACAGGATGTCTCCCTTCACGGATCCGGATATGACCAGCCTCATTGAGGACAGGACGTGCATATCCCTCGTCCCGGGCGACTTTCGCGAAGCACTGGTAACAGTCGAGTTCCGCGATGCACCGGCCTGTCGCTTTCAGCCTTTCCACCTCGGCTTCGATGGAATCCCTGATCTTCACGAAGATGGTGTACTCGAGCTCGGAGAGCTTGTCCTCCGCCCCGAGGATCTTCTCCTCCATGACCTTCAGTTCCTCCGTGATGTACCGTTCCGCATTGGACAGGGTCTGCTTGCGCATGTACCGCCCTTCAGGGATGTTCCCGTAGTTCGATTTGCTGATTTCGATATAGTAGCCGAAGACCTTGTTGAATCCGATCTTCAGCGATTTGATCCCGGTGAACTCCCTCTCCTTGGCCTCGAGCTGGGCAATCCAGTTCTTCCCATGGAGCTTGATCTCCCGGTATTCCGCAATCTCCTTGTCATAGCTGCTCCTGATGATCCCGCCATCCTTCAGGGTCATCGGCGCATCCTCCATGATGGCCTCCTCAAGAAGGGTATGGATATCCGAAAGGGTATCCATCTTCCTGTTCAGCCTGGAGAGCTCACCGTAATCCACGACGGACAGGAGCTGTTTGATCGCAGGCAGTTTCTCCAGGGAACTCTTCAGGGAAAGCAGTTCCTTGGGGTTCACGGACTTCAGGGCGATCTTCGACACGATGCGTTCAATGTCGTAGACGCCTTTGAGCGCAGTCCTCAGGTCTTCGAGAAGGTCCAGGTTGTCGTGGAGCGCTTCCACGGCATCAAGCCTGCGTTCGATCATCTCCCTGTTGATGAGCGGCTGCTCGATCCATCGCCTGAGGTTCCTTCCGCCCATGGCGGTGGCTGTCGAGTCCATCACCCAGAGGAGGCTTCCTTTCTTGTTCCTGTCCACGATGTTCTCGGTCAGTTCCAGGTTCCGCTTGGTGTTCACATCGATGGCCATGGTGTCGTGTGTATTGTAGACCTCGAGATGGGTGAGGTTCGTCAGTGCTGTCTTCTGTGTCTCCTCCAGGTAGTCCAGGAGGATCCTGGAGGAGGAGGCCACCAGGGAATTGATTCCCCCGGAGAGACTCTTGAAATAGCGCTCGATGACAAACCCCTCACTGACTTCGTCTGTCCTCAGGTTCACCAGGAGGTTCCATCTCGTCTTCAGGTATTCTCCGAGTTCCGGCAGGGCTGTGACCACTTCCTTCGGATTGAATTTCGCGATCTCATTGTCAAGAAGGTCTGACTCTGCCTGGATATGCGTCGCATAGAACTCTCCCGTCGAGATGTCGCAGAAGGCCACACCGTAGTTCCCCTTGTCCTTGATGATGCCCATGATATAGTTGTTCTTTTCCCCGGAGAGGAAAGTATCGTCCAGGAAGGTTCCTGGCGTGATGATCCTGATGACATCGCGCCTGACAATCCCTTTCGCCAGCTTCGGGTCCTCGACCTGTTCACAGATGGCCACCTTGAATCCCCTCATGACCAGCCGCCCGATATAGGCCTTCGCCGCATGGTAGGGAATACCGCACATCGGTGCCCTGTCCTCCAGGCCGCAGTCCCTGCCTGTCAGGACCAGTTCCAGTTCCTTCGATGCCACTTCAGCGTCTTCGAAGAACATCTCGTAGAAGTCCCCCAGCCTGTAGAAGAGGATCGCATCCTTATGTTTCTCTTTTATCTCAAAATACTGTTGCATCATCGGTGTCAAAGCCATCGTGTACCTCCATGGTAATTGTTACTCTAGCCTAAAGTATACCAAATTTCATCGGGTAAACCAAATCTTTGTTCGACTGATAACCCACGGAAATGCAGAAAAAGAGCCTCATCCGGCTCTTTCCTTTTGACATGTCCCGTTCAATCGCTGATGACCTCTCCATAGAGGCTGAAAGGCTTCGCTTTCACGATCCTTACCTTCACCATGTTCCCCAGGAGGTCATCCTCTCCTTTGAAGTTCACTGTCTTCCCCGTCCTGGTCTTCCCCTGTAGGACGGACTTGTTGTTCTTGCTCGGGCCTTCAACAAGGACCTCACAGGTCTTCCCCTGGTACCTCATGCTGCCCGCCGCACAGTGACGGTTCACCACCTCGACGAGCCTGTTGAACCGCTCATGCTTGACCTTGTCAGGAATCTGGTCTTCCATCCTGTCCGCTGGCGTGTATTTCCTCCGCGAGTAGATGAAGGTGAAAGCCATGTCGTAACCGACCGCTTCGACGAGGGACAGCGTCTCCCGGAAATCCTCCTCCGTCTCACCCGGAAAGCCCACGATGATGTCCGTGCTGATGGACACACCTTCGACACTGCCCCGGATCCGTCTCACCGTATCGAGGTACTCTTCCCTCGTATACCCCCTGTTCATCAGACGGAGCATGCGGTCAGAGCCCGACTGTACGGGGAGATGGACCTGTTCCACCACTTTCGCGCATTCCTTCATGGCGAGGATGACGTCATCGCCCATGTCCTTGGGATGGTTCGTCATGAACCGGATCCTCTCGAGTCCCTGCACCTCATCAAGGAGACGCAGGAGTTTTGAGAAGTCCACCTGGCCTTCCAGGTTCCGGCCATAGGAGTTGACATTCTGGCCCAGCAGCGTGACCTCACGGTATCCCTTCGCGACCAGGGTCTCCACTTCCCGGATGATCTCTTCAGGCGGCCTCGACCTTTCCCGTCCTCTGACATAACGGACGATGCAGTAGGTGCAGTAGTTGTCACAACCGTACATGATCGTCACATAGGCCGTGACCGAGGAATCCCGTGTGATGGGAACCCCTTCCACGATGTCCGTCTCCTTCTCGAGAATCTCCCTGATCTGGACACCTTCCTTCTTTGCCCTTTCCAGGTACTCCGGGAACCTTGAGGCATTGTGTGTCCCGAAGACGATATCCACATGACGGTATTTCCTGAGGATTTCTTCCGCCACATCCTTCTGCTGCATCATGCAGCCGCATACCGCGATGACCATGTCTGGATTTGCCTGTTTCAACGGCTTCAGGGCTCCGATGCTCCCGGAAACACGGATCTCGGCATTCTCCCTCACGGCACAGGTGTTGAAGATGATGACATCCGCCTTGTTCTTGAACATGGTGCGCTCATAGCCCAGGGCGTGCAGCATTCCGGAGAGCTTCTCGGAATCCTCCTCATTCATCTGACATCCCCAGGTCTCAATGACATATTTCTTCTCCAAAACAAACCTCCCAACTGAATCTGTCCTTTACTGACCTTCCAATATACACGATTCATGACCCATCTTCAATTATAAAGAAATAAACGGTATTGATAAAGCCAGGCATGGAATTCCATTATCTTGATAACTTAAACAAATATATGATACTATAATACTAATTTAACACAAATTTTGTTATAATTTACGTAGATGTTAATGAATTGTCATTATTGAGTAGTTGCGTGAAAACGTTTATACTATAAGTATGAATATAATCGGGGGTGCCATATGAATATTAATTTTTCAGATAGAGCTTTGAGGATCAAAGCTTCAGAAATCAGGGAGCTGCTGAAGCTCACAGACCAGCCTGAGATCATCTCATTCGCCGGAGGACTGCCAGCAGCAGAGCTTTTCCCATTGGAACAGATTGCGAAATCCGCTAACGAGGTCATTCTCACCCATGGAGACAAAGCCCTGCAGTACAGCGCGACAGACGGATACCTTCCCTTGAGGAAAGCCATCCTGGAGCAGCGACTGAACAAGGTAGGGATACAGTCAAACGTCGATGAGATCCTGATCACATCAGGCTCGCAGCAGGCGCTTGAATTCACTGGAAAGCTGTTCATCAATGAGGGAGACTCCATCATCGTGGAAAGTCCGACCTACCTTGGCGCACTGAACGCCTTCCTTGTCTATGACCCAAAATTCAGGGAAGTCCGTATGGACGACAAGGGCATGGTCATGGAAGACCTTGAACGTATGCTTGAAGAAGACAGCAACGTGAAGTTCATCTATACGATCCCTGATTTCCAGAATCCTTCAGGCGTGACCATGTCCGTCGGAAGAAGGAAGAAACTCCTGGAGATTGCGAAGAAGTATGACCTTCTCATCGTGGAAGATTCCCCATACAGCGAACTCGCTTTTGACTGCGAATGTCTTCCTCCGATCAAATCCTTTGATACGGAAGGCAGAGTCATCCATCTTGGAACCTATTCCAAGACCTTCACACCAGGTCTCAGGATTGGCTGGATTGTCGCCAACCCGACCATCCTGAACAAGTTCATCATGATCAAACAGGGTGCCGACCTGCAGAGTTCTTCCATCGACCAGAGGATCGCAGCTCACTTCATGGAGAACAACAACCTGGACGACCATATCAAGAAGATCATCGAAGTATACAGGGCCAGAAGGAATGTCATGTTCGCAGCCATGGACAAGTACTTCCCTGCCGGCATCAAATACACGAAGTCCTCAGGCGGCCTGTTCACCTGGGTAGAATTCAGGGAAGATATCGACACCAAGGAGCTTCTCGCAGAAGCCCTCAAGGAGAATGTCGCCTTCGTACCAGGCGGTTCCTTCTTCGCCAATGGCGGTCACCCGAACTATGCCAGGATGAACTATTCCTGCATGTCAGAGGACCAGATCGAAGAAGGCGTGAAGCGTATTGGAAAAGTCATCGAGAAGTTCTATCGCTAAAACAATAGAGACCAGTGAAGAAAGTGACACACGGAAGGTGCCGCAGTTGCGGTCCCTTCCGTGTTTCTTCGTCCTGTCCTTATGCTTTCTGACCTCTAATAATCCTTATAGAACCATTTGTCCTTCTTCTTGAATACCTTGAATCCGATGCTGGTGTACAGGTTGACCGCCTTGATGTTGTAGGCGTTCACCTCAAGGAAGATCTGTTCAAAACCCAGTTCCCTCCCCCGGTTCAGGACATGGATGAGAAAATCCCTGGAATACCCTTTTCCTCTCTGGTCCTCGACGATTCCAAAGTTGACGAGATAATTCCCTTCAACCCCTTTGATGATCTGCCCGTAGCCGATCTTGCGATTGTCCTTCATCAGGAACATGCTCGCTTCCGGGATGTAGATGCGTTTGGAGATTTCGAGCAGGATGTCCGATTTGTTCAAGGGAATCCTGTAGCGGTCATTGAAGATGTTGTTCTGGATCTGCACCCTGTCCTGGATGTCGTCCATCTTGAAATCCCTGACTTCCACCTGGGTAGTTGATTCCGGGATATCCCGGGTGTCGATCTTCATCACCAGGACGGATTCATCCAGTGAAAATCCCAGGAGCTTGAGGAGCATGGTGTTCTTCTCGTTCTCCAGGGCCTGATAAGCGTATTTTCCAGATTCCGCACGAGGCACGATGGAGCTGACGAGTGTAGGAATGACCATATGGAAGAAATCCCCGTCTTTGAACTTGTATGCCCGGTCGAAAGGGATGATGCTCCGAAGGTTGTTGCTATAGCTTCTGACGTCAAACCAGATGAAGAAGATGGGCTCATCATTGAAACGGATGATCCGCGCGCTCGACCTCAGCTGCATCTTCACCAGCATGCTCGCACTGATGTACGTTCCATAGAAGTCTTCGTTATAGGCGTTGAACTCCGTGAAGCGCATGAGCAGTTCCTTATTCTCTTCGATCTCTTTCCGTGTCATCTGTTCCGCTTTAATCATTTCTGTCCCCTCAAATCTCAGTCATCTATCGTCTTTCCAGTCTCAAGTCTGGGCCATTCCCAATCAACCAGTTCTCGGATGGCACTGTATGTCTGCTGCCCTTTAACATTCCAGTAGTCCTGATTCCATTATAATCAAAAATGACAGGATTGAACACCAGATTCCAAAAAGGACAAAGGTTCCTGGTCCAGCGGTGTGCTGTCCCAGGAACCTCGGTGGCTTGTCATCGGAACCAGAACATCAGAACGCTCTGACATTCCTTCGCCTGAGGATCCTGATTGCGGCCAGCGCTGCGACTCCGCCAAACAGCGCTGTGATGAACTGTATGGAGCCCATCGCAACGGCAAGTCTGCTGACGACAGCGGGCGGAATATCGATCGCGAACAGGGTGATCAGCCTCGTCGCGCTGAAATAAAGGAAGATGTACTTGAGGAAGCTTCCAGCGATGATCCCCGCCACCTGCCCTCTGAGGCT
>DATISI010000283.1:0-4439 GCA_035581745.1 Clostridiaceae bacterium | reverse complement strand
TTGGTCCCCCCCTGTCAGCCGATCTGCTCGGGACGTCCGTACGGTGGTCCCTCAGGGATCAGACCAGTCCGGTCTCCTTCACGGCCTCATAGGGGATGGCGTTCTCGATGGATTTGAGGAGCTTGATGGATTTCGAGGTGTCGCCGATCAGGACGCCGGCAACCAGCTCGCCGCCCTTGAAGAACAGCTTCCTGTAGGTCCCCTCGAAGTCGTTCCGTGCACTAACCTGCTCCAGTGTGGCATCATCGAAATTGATGGCGCCTGCCGAGAACACCTTTGCGTTCAGGGCGTTGAAGATGGTGGACATGATGAGCTTCTTGAACTCATCGCCGTTTCCGGCCGCGTTCGCACCAGCCACCTTGCCCATGGCCATGGCCGCAGGCCAGGTTCCGTAGACGAAGCAGTCGATCTCGCAGACATCCCCGCAGGCGTAGATGTCTTTCTCACTGGTCTCCATCCGTCTGTTCACGGTGATGCCCCTGTCGCACGCGATTCCCGCGGCTTTCGCAAGCTCGATGCTGGAACGGATTCCGATGGAGAAGACGACGAGGTCGGCCTCCACGAAACCTCCGCTCTTCAGGGAGACACCCGAGACCTTCGCATGGGAAGGCGTGTCGATGCTTTCATCGTACGCCACCTTGATGTACTGCGCGGAGTCTCCAAGGATGAGGTTCAGTCCGGATTTGTTCGCGATGCTGCTGAATATCGAGGCACCCTCGCTGTCCAGCTGTCTCGGAAGGAGCCGCGTGACGAACTCGACGACGGTGACGTCGAGGCCAAGGAGCTTCAGTTCCCATGCGGCTTCAAGGCCAAGGAGGCCTCCGCCGATGACGACAGCCTTCCTGCTGTGTTTCAGGTCCTCTGCGATGAGCCTGGTATCCTGGTATTCCCGGATGGTGTGGAGGCCCTGGACATCCCGGAGGTTTCCGGCATTCAGGGTGAAGCCTGGTCTCCGTGAGGAATCCCCATATTCCACTGGCACTGGGGGAATGAAGTTATGGCTCCCTGTCGCCAGGATGAGCCTGTCATATTTCGTCTCGCTTCCATCACGGAAACGGACCTTCTTTTCCTTGGGAAGGATCTCTACCGCTTCCTTTCCCAGATGGAGCTCGATATCGTTCTCCTCATACCAGGAATCCTTCGCGAGGTAGAACCTGTCAACAGGCTCAGCGCCTCCGAGGTAGTCCCCGAGGTTGGTTCGGATATAGGATTTCACGGCTTCCTTGGAGACCATGATGATCCTTGCCTCACTGCTCAGTCTCCGGATCTCTTTCGCGGCGTTGAAGCCTGCAGTCCCATTGCCCAGGATGAGGTAGGTTTTCTTTGTATCGATCGGTGCCGGTTCCGCGATCTCGAAAATCTCGAAGAAAGCATCACCATCCGCACCGCATACCTCGCACCTGTCCGGTATCGCATCCTCCACGATGTGGCCGCAGACGGAACACTTGAACAGTCTCTTTTTTTCCATTTTTATATCTCCTATCTAACCATGATGGTTTCGTCAAGGGTGACATGCGCTTTGTCCATGGGAACGGTTCCCTGCAGTTTCTCGCCGAAACCTCTCCCCCAGTTGAAGGCTTCCTTCAGGTCATTCTCACTGGCTTTGAACCTGATCTTCAGTCCTGGTGCATGGATCTTCATCTTCAATTCGCCAAGGCGGGTCTCTATCCTTGGTACCGCCTCACCGCTCCAGCCATAGGAACCGAATGCTCCTGCAAGTTTCCCTCCATGGACCACAGGGTTCAGGTGGGCGAGCAGGATCCTGATCGGCTCGAGCAGTTCGCCCACGATGGTGGGGGAACCGAAGAGGATGCCATCGGAGTCCGCGATGTCCTTCACGATGTCAGACATGTCATGATGGATGACGTCATAGGAGACGATATCGAAGTCGCCTGTGGAACGGATCCCCTCGACGACCTTCTCCGCGATTTCCTTGGTGTATCCGTATGCGGAAACGTAGCTCACGGTGACCTTCTTCTTCCTTCCTGACCTGTCCTCAGGTTTCGCCCATTCCGCGAAGCGGTTGATGACGGACCAGGGATCCTTCCTCAGGATGGGACCGTGTCCCGTCAGCACCGTGTCGATGTCGAGGTCCCTGATCTTGTCGATGGCCTTCAGCACATGCGGCTTGAACGGCGCGAAGATGATGTCGAAATAGGACTTCAGGGATTCGTCATACTTCACCTGGTCCTCCGGGGTCATGAGGTCGTCGAACATCGGCTCGAAGTCATAATGGAGGCCGAAGGAGTCGCAGGTGATGAGGGTCTTGTCCTCCGGGATGTAGCTGTAGATGGAATCCGGCCAGTGGAGGAATGGTGCGCTGATGAACTTTATGGTCTTTCCACCGAGGTCGATGGTCTCGTTGTCCTTCACGACGCGGGCGTTGAACGGCTTGTTCACCATCTCTTTCAGGAATGCGATGGCCGACTGGGATCCGCAGACCACGGCTTCCGGCGCGAGCTCCAGCATCCTGGCCACGGAACCGGAGTGGTCTGGTTCGGTGTGGCTCACGATGATGTAGTCGATCTTGGTATAGTCGATGCCGAGGTCCGTCAGACGCTCGAGGTACTCGTCGAGGAACTGGACCTTCGCGGTCTCGAAGACCGCGGTCTTCTCCTCTCCGGAGACGACAAAGGAGTTATAGCTGGTGCCATAAGGGGTATACATGATGATGTCGAAGATGCGCAGGTTCGGATCATGGACACCTACCCAGTGGATGCCTTTCTTGACTTCTAAGGATTTAAACATGTTCTTCTCTTCCTTTCGTACAGGGACAGCAGGTCCCCGATATCTTGGCTTGTTTTTTTCCATAACCCAATTATACATCAACTGTGTAGCCTTTTTTATCATCTCCTTTGGTTTTGGAATTAAATTTGGAAGTTTAATCCTCTGTTGACAATCTGGTTGAAAAGTTCACGGAATCGTGGCTGGGCTTGCCTCGGTGCACTTCTGAAAGAATCATATTGGAATCATAGCTTTCTTGGTGTATCATCTATACTAAAGAAATGGAAGCAGGTGGCAGCATGAAACAGGCGGAACTCCTCTATCTGGCTTTTTCCTATCTCGTGGGGACCATCCTTTCCGCATATCTCCTCGCGAGGTTCCGGGGCATCGACATCACCCGCGAGGGAAGCGGGAATCCCGGGGCACGCAACACCCTGAAGGTCATGGGGAAGGGCGCCTTCATCTTCGTCTCCCTCTTTGACGGAGGCAAGGGGATCCTCGCCGTGCAGCTCGGAAGGGCGCTCGGATTCAGCGAGACGATTGTTGCGGCAGGGCTTCTCCTTGCGATCCTGGGGCACATGTTCCCCTTCTGGAAGCGCTTCAGAGGAGGGAAGGGGATCGCGACCTTCTTCGGCGGGGCTTTCTTCCTGCAGCCACTGGCATTCCTCAGCTTCGCGGTGGCAACCCTCATCTTTGTCCCCATCATGAAGAGTGCGACCCTGGGGATGGTCTTCGGCTATGGAGCCTTTGTGGGCTATCTCCTCTACGCGGATGGTTACATGACGTACTTCCCTGTGGTCATCGCCATCGCTGTCATCCTCTACAGGCACCGTTTCGACCTGAAGGAATCCTATGACCGGGTGTTCCGGGGTGTGGTTCCGAAAGACCGGGAGGAGATGAAGGGGGCAGGAGGTAGGACCGGAGCGCGGAAGTGAGGAAAAGGAGAACCTGCGAAAGGGTGGAAGATGCGGGATTGGTGGAAACTAAGGAATGAAGCTGGACCAGGGGGTATTCTGGTCTGGCGGAAGATCGGATCATGAAAAGATAAAGCGGAAAGAAGGAGTGGATTGGGAGATGAGAATCCTCGAGACAGGAAGGCTTATTCTTCGCCCGTGGGATGAAGAAGACTATGAAGACCTCTATGAATATGCGAGAAGCGAACTGGTGGGGCCCTATGCCGGCTGGCCGCCTCATGAGAATGAGGATGACAGCAGGGCGGTCATCCGGATGTTCCAGTCCGAGGAGGATGTGTATGCCATCGTCCTGAAGGCAGAGGACAAGGTGGTGGGCAGCATCGGACTCCACTTCAGGACACCTGATGCGGGCAACACCTCGGAAAACCAGCGGGAAATCGGCTTTGTGCTGAACCCGGAATACTGGGGAAGGGGACTCATCCCCGAGGCGGTGGAGCGTGTCCTTGACTATGGTTTCAACGAGCTTGGACTCGACCTCATCTGGTGCGGCCATTTCGACTTCAATGAGAAATCGAAGCGTGTGGTGGAGAAGATCGGCTTCCATTTCAGGTTCCAGAAGAAGACAAGGCTCAAGCACTATAACGACCAGGATGTCGAGGTCCTCCTGTACAGCCTGACGAAGGAAGAGTACGAGGAGAGGCAAAGGAAAGCCAGGCAGGGGTCATGACCCCTGAGAGGCCCTGTCAGGGACGACGTAAGGACATCCCAGGCAGGGCTATTTTATAATTTACAGACTAAAGC
>DATISI010000282.1:0-2940 GCA_035581745.1 Clostridiaceae bacterium | reverse complement strand
GAATGAAATTCATGCCTACACAAACCAAAAGCCCAGTTGAGCACTTCCTGATTAGGAGGTGTCCAACTGGGCTTTGTTTGGTCGCTTTATTTGGTCGCTTTGTCCGGTTTGGCTGTC
Source organism: Clostridiaceae bacterium (assembly GCA_035581745.1). Taxonomy (GTDB): domain Bacteria; phylum Bacillota; class Clostridia; order Clostridiales; family Clostridiaceae; genus Youngiibacter. Next base: position 2,823 of record DATISI010000282.1, on the reverse strand, counting down.
CTTCCGGAAAGCTTAATGAGGCTTCGGCCAGCAACCCTCAGGTGAGATCGGGGAGGGTCAGGACAAGGAGGTGAAGATCTTGCCTGCGTTCAGGATGTTCCTGTCGTCGAACGCCAGCTTCACGCTGCGCATGAGGGAGATATTGACGGGGTATGTCACCCGTTCGAAATGGTCCTTCTTGGTGATCCCGATACAGTGCTCACCTGAAGGGAGTCCTTCGAGTTCCAGGCTCTTGTCGTAGAGCAGAGTGACCACGTGGTCGAGCTTCTTCTCCCAGGTCTCATCGTCCATCTGCTCACGCATGACGCAGATATGGACGTTTCCGTCTCCCGCATGCCCGAAGCTGATCATCCGGACTCCGGTCTCGGCCTGCAGAGCGTTGACATAGGCGATATACGCTGCGATGCGGCTGATGGGAACGACGATGTCCATGGGCTCCTGCTCGGAGATGGATTCGACGGCCTTGACCAGCGCGCCTCTTATCTTCCAGACGTTTTCTGCCACTTCCCGGTCCTCGAGAAGGAGGAAGCCGAGGGCGTGGTTCTCGAGGGATACACGTCTGACTTTCTCGATGCTCGAGCGGATCTCGGATTCACTGCTTCCATCGAAGGTGAGGAGGATATAGGAATCCGCGTCAGGGCAGGGGAATTGGAGTCCAAGGAAATCCTCTCCCAGGGCGATGACGCTGCGTTCCACGAACTCCACCGCAGTGGGGTTCGCGTTCTCCTGGATGACTTTCAGGACGTTGTCTATCCCTTCCCTGAGGCTTGCAAAGGGAATGAGGACGCTTAAGGAAAAGGCAGGCTTTGGAATGAGCTTCAGGGTGCACTTTGTGATGATGCCGAGGGTCCCTTCGGAACCGATGAGGAGGTGCTTGAGGGAAAGCCCTGAACTGTCCTTCACAACCTTCCCGCCGAGGTTCGAAATGTCGCCATTTGGCCAGACGACCTCAAGGCCTCTCACATAGTCGCGGGTTACCCCGTACTTCACCGCGCGCATGCCTCCGGCATTAGTCGCGATGTTGCCTCCGATGGTCGAGAGTTTCTCTCCGGGATCAGGCGGGTAGAAGAAGCCACGTTCCTCGACATAGGCCTGCAGGTCGCAGAGGAGGACGCCGGGTTCGACGGTGATGATGGAATTCTCCCTGTCGAGCTCCAGGATCTGGTTCATCCTGGAAAGGTCAAGGACGATGCCGCCTCGGGACGGGACCGTGGAGCCGGAAAGGTTTGTTCCCGCACCCCTGGGGGTGACCGGAATGCCCTGCGCATAGGCGTGGCGCATGATGCTGGAAACCTCCTCGGAAGAGGAAGGGAAGACCAGGGCGTCCGGATGGCCGACCAGTCTTCCCAGGCTGTCCGAGCGGTACTTGTCCTCGATTCCTTCAAGCACGACGCGGTTTCTATCCTTGATGATCTGTCTCAATATGTCCATTCGTGCACCTACTTTCTTGTGAATCTTCTGGCGAGGGTATCGCCGAGAAGCTGGATCCCCTGGACGAGGAAGATGAGGAGAAGGACCGTCGCGAGCATGACACCCGTCTCATAGCGATAATAGCCGAAACGTATGGCAAGGTCTCCGATTCCGCCTCCGCCGACGATTCCCGCCATGGCGGAATATCCGATCAGGCTGACCAGGGTCACGGTTGTGGCACGGATGAGTCCGGGGAAAGCCTCCACAAGGAGGATCCTTCGGATGATGAGGGGAAGACTGGCACCTGTCGCCTTTCCGGCTTCAAGGACACCCTTGTCCACCTCGCTGAATGCGCCTTCCACAAGCCTCGCATAGAAGGCGATGGAAGCGATGGCGATCGGCACGACAGCGGCCTCAGGACCGATGCTGGTGCCTGCAACGAGCTTCGTGAAGGGGATGAGGAGGACGAGGAGGATGATGAAGGGGATGGACCTGAAGACGTTGACCACAGCACCCGAGATAGTGTTCACCGTCCTGCTCTGTAGGAACAGGGGATTCGAGGTCACATAGAGGAGGAGTCCGAGGAGCAGGCCGAAGACAAGGGTCGCAGCCATGGCCACGGTGACCATGTAGGCCGTCTGTTCAACGGCTTCCAGTAATTCTGTCTTCAAGATAAGTAACGTTGCTTCCATCTTTTTCCAGCTCCTTTTCCTTCGTATTCACAGGTTCCACTTTATAGACCTCTTTTTCAAGATAGCGTTTCGCTTTCTCCACTTCGAGGGGATCACCCTTGAGCTTGATCAGGAGGACACCGACGGGCTTGCCCTGGATGTACTCGATCTTCCCGTGGAGGATGTTGACATAGACGCCGAAGCGTTTCGAGACCTCACTGATGACGGGGAGGTTGGTGTTTGCGCCGACATAGGTGATCTTGAGGAGGTCCTCATGGTCAGTCCCTTTGATCTCCTCGGGGAGGTTGATGTCGAGGACCCTCGCGACGAGGGCCTTTGTGACATCGTGCTGGGGATTCGTGAAGATGCTGTAAGTGTCGCTTGTCTCGACGACACGTCCTTCACTCATGATGGCCATGCTGTCGAACAGCTTCTTCGCGACCTCCATCTCATGGGTGATGAAGACGATGGTGATTCCGTAGACCCGGTTGATCTCCCGAAGGATTTTGATGATTTCATCGGTATTCTCGAGGTCAAGTGCGGATGTCGCCTCGTCGCAGAGGAGGATTTCCGGTTCGTTGGCAAGGGCACGCGCGATGGCGATGCGCTGTTTCTGGCCGCCGGAGAGCTTGGCAGGGTAGGCATCTTTCTTGTCGCTGAGGTTCACCTGGGCAAGGAGTTCCTCGACCCGGCCTCTGATGTTCTCCTGGGGGTAGCTGTTCGCCTTGAGGGCGAATGCGAT
>DATISI010000281.1:0-5393 GCA_035581745.1 Clostridiaceae bacterium | reverse complement strand
ATCCCTTCCGTATAGGGATAGTCGTAGGTGAGGTTCTCGTCGTACTTCGCCGAGTCCATCATCAAGACATAGGCATCATCGCTCAGCTTATAGATGTAGCTCAGGTTGTCCTCTGTCCGCTTCACCGCATCGCTGAACCCGAAATCCTTGTAGATTTCAGCAAACTCTTCCGGGGTGACAAATTCCGTTTTCATCATCTTATCCTCTATGAACTCCCGGGCAAAAGGATTGCTGACATCATGGTTTCCCGGGGTGACCAGGACATGGACGCCCAGTTCCTCGATCCGAGCGAATACCTTCGCGAGGTCCTCATGGCTTTTCTTCTCCCCGTTGAACGTGAGGTCTCCGCTCACGATCAGCGCATCAGGCGTCACTTTGCCAAAGTCCGCAACGAGCGCTTCAATGACCATGTCCATGTTGCTGATCTCTCTTCCGTCAATGTTGGCCATTACCCTCTGCTCCATCTCTTTGCCGTCCCGGAGCCGGCTCGAGAGGTAGTGGATGTCTGTGACGACCGCGATATTCAGGTCCTTCCCCTTTTCCACGGAAGCCTGTTTCTCCTCCTTCTGGCATCCTGCTGCGACAAGGGTCAGTGCGACGAGTCCAAGCATGGTGATCTTCTTTATATCAATCATCTTTTACCTATCCAATCTCTTCATATTTGATGCCAAAAAAGCATCTGTCTCATTATATCGAATTCCCCCCTTAATAAAAACCTCCAAAAAAAATAATGCTTCCACATTATTTTGGAAAGCATCATTCTGTATCTTTCAACAATTCCACATAACTTACGTCAAGTCCCTTTGCGATACGCTTCAGCGTCTTGATCGAGGGATTCGTCCGTCCAATCTCGATGTCCGAGAGGTACGTGTTGGAAATCCCGACGATTTCTCCCAGATCTTTCTGCGTCAGCTTCTTCTCTTTCCGGACCCGTTTAATATTTTCCCCAATCGTTACCATAACAACACCCCCTATCTCCAATTATACGTTATATACGTATAAATTCAAGGACATATTACGTCTACAACGTATTTTAATTTCTTCTTTTATTCGTGTGAGGTATAAGCTATACTGAAAACAGTTAATCCGATAATACACGGAATTAGGAGTGCAGCATGAATCTTGGAGAAAAGATCAGGGAAAAGAGAAAACACATGAGAATGACCCAGAAAGCGCTTTCAGAGCAATCTGGTGTTTCTTTGTCATTCATCAGCGATATTGAAAAAGGACGGACATCCCCTTCCATCGCCACCATGCTGAAAATCTGTGAAGCACTGGACCTCCCACCCTACCTGCTGTTCCTCGATGAGAAGAGCACACAGGTGATGGAGCACAGCATCAACTACTCCTCCCTCGAGCCTTACCTCAAGGATTATGATTCATGGCCCGCTGAGGACAAGGAAGACCTGGTGAAATATCTGAACTACAAGCTGGCTTCCATGAAGAGCATGGAAACGGACAAGAAGAAGAAATAAAAGCCCTGTAAGCCGATTCTGAGACCAATGGTCTCTGATCAGCCCAGGGCTTTTAATATCCGGAAAATGGGATGATTTACGCTTCAGTGATGTCCCTCATCGCCCAGGAAGGTCTTTTCAGGATCCCTTCATTCTCACCCACCGATTTCGCAGGGAATCCTTCCATGATCTGATTATCTGGGACCACGCTTTTCTGCTTGACCAGGCTTCCTGACCTTACCAGTGTATTCTCTCCCAGCACGCTGTAGTCACAGACGATGGCGCCGGATTCGATGACGCAATTTGCGCCGATGGTTGTCCCGTGGATGACGCATCCTGGTCCGATGGTGACATTGTCCTCGATGATCAGCTGGTTGTCCGGCAGAAGATGGAGGACTGTGTTCTCCAGAATCTGGACACGGTTTCCAACCCTTACGGGACCATGGGAATTCCCGATGATCCTCACGCCTGAGGCGATGACCGAATCGCTCCCGATCATGACGTCTCCTGTGATTTCGGCTGTGTCGTAAATATGCGCTGTCTCATCGATCTCTGGATATTTCCCATTAGAGGTATATAGCTTTCCCACATTATCGCCTTCCTTCGGTTCGAATTTCACGCTTTTCTCCGTTACAGGACGAAGACTGACATCGTTGCCCCGCATCCTCGCAATCATGGCCCTGTCTTCTTCTGTCAGGCTCCTGATCACACGGCCCGGTCTTCCAACGACCACCGATTCATCAGGTATCACAGCCCCGGATGGAATGATCGTACCTTCCCCAAACCGGCATCGACTTCCTATCTTTGCGCCAGGGAGGAAGATGGTGGCATTCCCCACTTCGCACAGGTCTCCAACCTGAGCCCCTATGATGATGCATTTGTGTCCAAACACGGTCTTGCTTCCAATGTGTACAGGATGTTCAGGTGTTCCGATCACGACGGAATTCTCCAGGACCCAGCTGTCATTCCCGATGGCCACAGAATCATCCTCTGACCTGACCGTTGTCCCCTGTGCGAAATAGACATTGTCCCCGACGCGTATCGTTCCGATCCCTCTCGCAGAATCAGCGACCCTCAAGTTTTCCATATCATCCCCCCTATATTTGCTCTTCTCTTCAGAATAAGACTCATGATCAGCTCCGGTCCATTCCTGCGCTTCCAGCTTCATCAAAGCCTCTCTGAAACCATACCCGTTCTCCAGCTCGCTTTCCAGCCCGGACTTCCATATCCTGTTGTTGTTTCCAATATATCGCAAGGCGGCCCGCTTTACAACATGGAACATCTGACTGTTTTCCCTGCTCGTCAATATGGCATCAGCCAGACACAGACAGCTCGACCAAGAAACCTGAAAACAGAAAATTGAAGCTAGAGAATCGGGATGGAAAGGAGTAGTATAAAAGATAGAAAGGGGTGCTTCGTCACCCTTCAGGTAAGGCGGCATATCCTCTAAAATAAAGCCCTGGATTGGGAAATCCAGCGAATCACGCAAAGTCAATCATCATTCATTGGAGGGAGGGAAATATCATGTTCGAAATCAGACAGAGTCCAACCAGTTTCTACATTGGAGAGGATCCGGATTCTCCGCTTGCCCAGGTGGAGGTCACCTATGAGGACAGCACCCTGACGATCATGCATACGGAAGTCTCTGAAACCCTCAAGGGACAGGGCGCCGGACTGGAGCTCCTCAGGCATATCGTCGACTTCAGCCGCGAAAAAGGCTGGACCGTGAATGTCCAGTGCCATTACGCCAGAAGACAGTTCGAGAAGAATCCGGAGTTCCATGATGTCCTCAAAGGAGGAAAACTATGAGCCAGTTAAGAACCATCCAAAAAATCGTCACAGGTCGCAACGCTGTCGATGGCGCGGGGGTAAAGCTCGTGCGTGTCCTTGGTCCTGCCGATACTACGGACTTCGACCCGTTCCTGATGCTGGATGCGTTCGATTCCCACAATCCGGATGATTACACGAAAGGCTTCCCCTGGCATCCTCATCGCGGCATCGAGACGATCACATACCTGATCAAAGGCGACATCGAACATGGCGACAGTCTGGGCAACCGTGGAAGCATCCTCGATGGTGACTGCCAGTGGATGACCGCTGGTTCTGGGATCATCCATCAGGAGATGCCTCAGGCCACGGACCGCATCCTTGGGGCGCAGCTCTGGCTGAACATTCCAGCCAAGGACAAGATGACCGATCCCGCGTATGGGGATATCAAACGGGAGGACGTCCCTGTCGTGGAAGAAAACGGGAACCGGATCCATATCGTCGCCGGAGAATATCTCGGGACGAAAGGCGCATTTGAAGGGCGGTATGTCAAAGCGACCTATCTGGACGTGGAAGTCGCAGCGGGTCAGGAGTGGTCCTTCAAAAGCGATCCGGAGAATACCCTCTTCATCTATATCTTCCATGGACAGGCCATCTTCGATCCAGCTCAGCGTATCGATAATAAGGAAGACGTTGTCGATGAGAAACAGGCGCTTTTGTTCACCTCCGGAGACACCTTCTGGATAAAGGCTGCCGGTCAGGGCATCCGATTCATCCTCGTGTCCGGCAGACCACTGAACGAACCTATCGCCTGGGGTGGTCCCATCGTGATGAACACGCAGGAAGAACTGGACCTCGCCTTCAGTGAACTGAGATCAAAGACCTTCATCAAGTCACATTGAACTTAAAGCGTCAGGAAACACATCGGGACTGCCTTGGACAGCATTTTATCAGCTGTCCCGGCAGTCCCTTTTCATTGGTCTTATTCCTATCTACTATTCGTCATCCCGACGTGCTTCCTTACCAGATACAGCATGGGAATCGTCTCACATTATCCCAGTTTCCTGTTCTCTTCAAGGTCCTCACGGAATCGCTTCCGGTCTGCCTCGGTGAGTTCCTCCACGAAACTCCTTTTCACTTCCAGGAGATGGTCAAGGTCGTTCAGGTACTGGTACAGGGATGCCCGGTTCTCGAACTCTTCCCTTGTCTTCGGAAGCTCCATGCTCCTGAACATCGCCTTGTATGCTTTAAGGTCTGAAATCAGCTCTTTCACCGTATTGAGCTCGTGGAACTGGTCCGCCACAAGTTCCGTGAATGCGGCCACCATCTTTGTCTGCTCATAGGTTTGGGAGAAGCGTTCGAAGTGCAGGCGCATGAACTTCAGGATCTCGAACTGCATGCTCCGCATCTCCATGTATTTGACATAGTAGCGCACTTCACGGATGAGGTGGTTTCCTGCTTCTGTCAGCGCGCGGTCGTGACCTTCCTTAAGCTTCCTCTCCAGGGTCTGATAGACGACCTGGTCCTCAACGGAGACGGTCTGGGTCCTCAGGCTGTAGGCCATCCGCATGAGGATATCTTTCATCAGCCTTTCTATCTCTGCCAGGTCCTCGCTAAGGGCCTTCTCGAAGCTCGGCATGTAGATGTTCAGGATAAGAGCCAGGCCGGCTCCTATGCCCATGATAAGCATCTCATTGGTCATCCATGCGAGAGAGACGGACCTCTCCAGGAGCAGATGGGTCACCAGGACGGAGCTGGGGACGATGCCGTCGTTGAAACGCAGCTTCACCGCCAGTGGGATGAAGATGAGGAGGTAGATGCCAAAGGCCCATGGGGTATAGCCCATGATGAGGAATACCGCCGCGGCCGTGAGCAGTGCCAGTACGGTGGACCCGATGCGCATGAGCGCAAGGTCAAGGGATTTACGTTTGGTGTTCTGCACACTGAGCACGAGGATGATTCCCGCGGACACGGCGTAGCTGAGGTTGATCTGATACGCGATGTAGATGGCGATTGCTGCGCCAAATGCGGTCTTCAGGGTCCTGTAGCCGACGTACCTGCTTAGCTTCCTCATCCTTCCCTCCCCTGCAGCTTCTTCATCAGCCTGATGATCTCTTCCTTTTCCTCCTCCTCGAGGCAGCTGAAGGATTCTTTCAGGTATTCCAGATGGAG
>DATISI010000280.1:0-3345 GCA_035581745.1 Clostridiaceae bacterium | reverse complement strand
GGACCGACTTCGGAATCCTGAATCTGCAATTCATATTTTGTTTTTTGCTTTCATCGCAAAATGGAAAGGTCCGTACCAGGACGAAACTGCTTTCATCCTGGTACGGACCTTTCTCCTATAGAACCTTTAGCTTCCGTACGAAGAGTCCTTCCACCTGTGCGCTATAACCTTTCTCTTCTTGAGCTTAGAGCGCAGTCACACCGACCACGTCATACCCTGCTTCATCTACCGCTGCCTTCAGTGTCTCGACTTCTGGCGATCCGGTAACCGTTGAAGACTTCCCTGCAAGGTCGACCTTCACATCTGAGACGCCTGATACTTCTGACAGGGCATTGGTCACACGCTTCACGCAGTGTCCACAGCTCATTCCTTCTATGCTTAACTTGATTGTATTTGTCATGATAATTCCCTCCGATAATCGTATTTCGTATTGTTGATTCATTAATGCCTGCCCTGGGCGGTGATAGACCAGTCTCTGGGAGATGGCCTAATCACCCGCCCTATGCAGTCATGTAGTACGTTTTGAATTGTGGTGATGCCTTATGCGGTTGTGAAACTTACGACTTCATAGCCCGCTTCATCTACTGCCGCTTTGAGTGCTTCGATGTCCGGGGTTCCGGTGACGGTCGCGGAATTGTCCGCGAGGTCAACATTCACATCCGTGACCCCTGCAACTTCCTTCAGGGCATTGGTCACACGCTTCACGCAGTGGCCGCAGTTCATTCCCTGGATGGTCAATCTGATTGTATTTGACATATTATCCTCCTTGTCATCTGGATCGCTTTGGATCCATCTGAGTCCTATTTTGATCTATCTTACAATCCGTCTAGTTGAACGGCTTATAATTCTTGAGTCTTAGTGCATTGAGCAGGACGGACACCGAGCTGAAGCTCATGGCTGCCGCTGCGAAGACCGGGTCGAGCAGCGGGCCGTTGAACAGGTACAGGATACCCATGGCGACCGGGATGCCCAGCAGGTTGTAGGCGAATGCCCAGAACAGGTTCTCCTTGATGTTTCGGATTGTCCGTCTTGAAAGGTCGATGGCGACTGGGACGTCGAGGATATCAGAACGCATGAGCACGATGTCCGCGGACTCGATGGCCACGTCTGTTCCGTTTCCGATGGCGATTCCCACATCCGCCTGGGCAAGTGCCGGCGCATCATTGATGCCGTCTCCGACCATGGCGACCTTCTGGCCTCTTGCCTGGATCTCCTTGACCTTGTTCGCCTTGTCCTCTGGAAGGACTTCGGCGAGAACCTCATCGACACCAACCATGTCTCCGATGGCTCTAGCGGTACGTTCGTTGTCTCCTGTGACCATGAGGACCCTGATGCCCATGGAATGGAATTTCTCCACGGCCTTCCTGGAATTCTCCTTGATCGTGTCGGCAACGGCTACAATTCCACGGATTTCATTGTCTAATGCGACAATCATCGGGGTTTTGCCCTGGGTCGAAAGTCTGACGAGGTCTTCATTGACCGCGGCACTGACCTCGATCCCTTTTTCTTCCATGAGTCTCGGGTTTCCCAGCAGGAGGTCCCTGCCATTGATCCTGGCATAGATTCCTCTTCCTGTGATGGATCCGAAGGACTCGGTCTCGAATAGTTTCACTTTGCGGTCATCCGCGCCTTTGATGATGGCTTCTCCAAGCGGATGTTCAGAAGATTTCTCCGCTGTTGCCGCGAAGGCCAGGATTTCATTCTCGTCCATTCCATAGGAGATGACGTCAGTAAGTTCCGGCTTTCCTTTGGTGATGGTTCCTGTCTTGTCCAGGATGACGGTCTTGATGCTGTGTGCGTTCTCGAGCGCTTCACCGGATTTGATCAGGATGCCGTTCTCGGCTCCCTTTCCTGTTCCCACCATGATGGCGGTAGGTGTGGCCAGTCCCAGTGCACATGGACATGCGATGACCAGGACGGAGATGAGGATGGTGAGCGCGAAGCTCATGTCCTGACCGCCTGCGAAGTACCACAGGAGCGATGCTCCGAGTGCCAGCACCATGACGATTGGGACAAACACACCAGAAATCTGGTCTGCCAGCTGTGCGATTGGTGCTTTTGTCGCCTGTGCATCCTCTACCAGTTTGATGATCTGGTCGAGTGCCGTATGTCCAAGGACCTTTTCGGCCCTGTATTTCAGGAATCCTGTCTTGTTGATCGATGCCCCGAAGACCTTGCTTCCTATCGTCTTCTCGACGGGAAGGCTTTCTCCGTTGAGCATGGCCTCATCGATGGAGCTTGTCCCATATACAACCTCTCCATCAACAGGGAGCTTCGCACCCGGCTTGACCAGGACGATGTCTCCAACGAGGACTTCCTCGATGAGGACTTCCCGCTCCACGCCATTCTTCTCGATGATTGCGGTCTTTGGTGCCAGGCCCATGAGTTTCTTGATGGCTTCCGAAGTCTTTCCCTTTGTGATCGCCTCGAGGAACTTTCCTAACGTGATGAGGGCCAGGATAGTGGCTGCGGTCTCATAGTACATCTTGTGGGCGAATGACCCATCTCCGTTTATCGCGATGATGATGGTACCGACCACACTATAGATATAGGCGGCCGCAGTTCCAAGCGCGATCAGGGTATCCATGTTCGGGTTCAGCCTGAACAGGTTCTTGAATCCCGCGATATAGAACTTCCTTCCGATCCATACGACCGGTGTCGTCATGACGAACTGCAGCAGGGCATAGTTCAGCGGGTTCATATGGGAATCGACGATCATGGGCAGCGGCATGCCGAGCATGTGTCCCATGGTGATGATCAGAAGCGGAATGGTGAAGAGCATGGAGATGATCAGCCTGTTCCTGTAAGGATTGACATAGACCTCTTCCTTTTCCACCACTTCCTGAAGCTCATATCCTGCTTTCTTCACCGTTGCGAGGATCTCTCCCATGGTGATTTCAGCAGGTGAGTATTCGAGATAGAGTTTTTCGTTGGCATAGTTGACGTTCGCTCTTTCGATGCCGTCCCTCTTACCCAACGCCTTCTCGATGGAGAGTGCGCAGGCGGTGCAGTCCATCCCTTTGACCTCCATCACCCTTTTGATGAAGTCATCCTGGATGACCAGTTCATATCCCGCCTTCTTGACTGCGGCATCGACCTCCTGAAGACTGATGGTGTCTTCGTCGATATCCAGATATAGTTTTTCCGTGGCGTAATTCACGGTCGCCTTCTTTACGCCTTCCTTTTTGGAAAGCGTCCTTTCTATGGATAATGCGCAGGCTGCGCAGTCCATTCCTTTAACGGGAATTATCTTGTTCATGTTCTCCTCCTACGTTGTTCTAGTCACCAATGAGCTTTTCAAGCACTCGGATGACTTCGTCTGTCTTCACTGCAATGTCCGCCTGG
>DATISI010000279.1:0-4468 GCA_035581745.1 Clostridiaceae bacterium | reverse complement strand
CACACGGAGTGTCGTATCCATTGAAAACAGGATTCCGGTGACTTCGGCCATTTCATCCCCTACCATGAGACCGATATTGTCATATCCTTCCTTGTAAGACAGGGGGGCATTGGATTCGATGATTCACATCCCATCTTTAATCTATAAATCCATCTGATAATCTCCTTGAATTTTATGATCTTCTCTTCCAATTCAATTTTCCTAGATTTCGCATTCTCAGAATCATGACGTAATTTGGAAATGATCTCCTGGAACTCATCCACTCGTGTCTCCAGGTACTCCTTAAGAAGCGGATGTCCGTTGCGGATCAGCCACGGGCTCACCTCGTAACCACAAAGGGGGATCCCGTCCAAATCTGGAGACTTCCTGTCCTCCTCATGATAACGCACCAGGAGATACTCATAGAATCTGCCATCCTCTTCCTTCACCAGGTCCTCGAGAAGGATGTCATAATTCCCTTCCTAGAGATACTCCCTCAGGACCTCGGGGTTCTGCGCCGGCTGCAGAAGGAGGAACTTCAGGGACTTCACGACCTCCAGGGAGTCTTCCATGATATCCCTTGTCAGGTTTCCCCCCATTCCTGCGATGACCGCTCCTTCGACTTCTCCTGGCGAGACCGTCGTGAGTCCGCTTCCATGCAGCATCCTGATGCGGTCCTCGAGACCTTCAAGCCTGACATTGGCTTCCGCCTTCTTTAGTGGAAGGATCCTGAAATCCGATGCGTACGCGGTTTCCGCTTTCCCCTCCTTGATTACCCCGATGGGGACATAGCCATGGTCCGTACCGACATCGATGATGCTGGCACATGGTGGGACCAGTTCGATGATCCTGTTTAGTCTTTTGCTGATATCCATTTGAACCTCTTCTATCGTTTACTCTTTAATATTATTTTAACACAAATCTTCAGCTTAATATGGGAAAAAGGGTATGGAGGAAAAAAACAATTAAGAGGAATACCATAGAGGCAGGCAGATATAGCACCCTGTAATAATAGTAATGGTCAATCCGTTTGAAGTATCTCGATGCGAATCCACTAAGGATCAGGATCACCAGAATGAACAGGCTATTCCGGAGATGCGTCCGGAGGAAGATCCTTGCCGGAGTATAGATGATATTCGGGGTTGAGGCATCCAAAGTCATCAGATAGGGAGGCAGCATACCCGCGTTGTATAGGATTAGGGAGCCTGCCACCGCAAGCACAAGGCCTATGCCAGTCCCTATGAGGATCTGGTGAAATTTCTTTCTGGCTCTTTCCCGGTCCGCTGTGTCAAGATAATCCGGACTTTCAGCCATAGGGACTCCCATTCTGTCCAGATGGTCGCAGAAATCATCCGTAGCATCGGGTGAGATCCCAAAAATTCCATTGAGGGTGCTGAGGTAGATGGAAGCCTTGGAATCCGTGATGAAAAGCCTCATCTTACCCATGTCATGCACGATGATGTTCCCGATATAATACTTCCTTGTGATGCTTCCCAGCAGTCCGCTCCTGCTGATGAGGGTGATCCTTCGGGTGTAGCGGATCATGGAATCGACAGGAATGACCACCCGGAGCAGACCGAAAAAGCCCTCGATATACAGGGCGTCTTCAGTCCATCGGTACTCCAGTGTGCTCGCGAGAAGGATATGGTATAGCCCGATACCTGCCGTCAACAGCATGAGGGTCATCAGGATGATTTTCACGCGGGTATTGCCCGACATGATGAATAGTGAAGCCAGCGAGACGATAAGGATGGTCATCGTCAGAAAAATGGTTCGGACCAGTGCGCTCTTTCTTGGTTTATACAGCATCTTATCCCTCCCACGGCTAATATCCGTTGCAGATTTACTGTCAAAATTGGTTCTTCTTCAAATGATACGTAAGGGATTCCCGTGATTCACCGTCTGCTTTCCAGTCAGTTCCATGGTCCCGGTTGCAGAGACGCGGCTTCATGTACTGTGCTGAGCATAAAACGCCCCCGAAACAGCTAATGCTTCGGGGGCGTTCATACGGAATAACCTGTTATACGGTTGCCCCGAAACAGTCTGGGTTAATCCAGGTAGTCTTTCAGTTTCTTGCTTCTTGAAGGGTGTCGCAGTTTTCTCAGGGCTTTCGCCTCGATCTGTCTGATTCGCTCACGGGTGACATTGAATTCCTTACCCACTTCTTCGAGTGTCCTTGCCCGTCCATCATCGAGGCCGAACCTCAGACGGAGCACTTTCTCTTCTCTTGGGGTCAGGGTATCCAGCACGCTGATCAGCTGTTCCTTCAGCATGGTGAATGCTGCCGCTTCCGCAGGTGCCAGCGCATCATCATCCGGAATGAAGTCTCCAAGATGGCTGTCCTCTTCTTCTCCAATCGGAGTCTCGAGGGATACCGGTTCCTGGGCGATCTTCATGATCTCCCTTACCTTCTCAGGCGGCATCTCCATCTGTTCCGCGATTTCCTCTGGCTGAGGCGCTCTTCCGAGTTCCTGCAGCAGCTGCCTTTCAATCCTGATGAGCTTGTTGATGGTCTCCACCATATGGACAGGAATCCTGATCGTCCTCGCCTGGTCAGCGATGGCACGCGTGATGGCCTGCCTGATCCACCATGTCGCATAGGTAGAGAACTTGAAGCCCTTGGTGAAGTCGAATTTCTCGACCGCCTTGATCAGTCCCAGGTTTCCTTCCTGGATGAGGTCAAGGAACAGCATTCCTCTTCCCACATATCTTTTCGCGATGGAGACAACCAGTCTCAGGTTGGCTTCAGCGAGGAGTTTCTTTGCGTATTCATCCCCAGCCTCGATCCGTTTTGCGAGCGCGACCTCCTCATCGGAGGTGAGCAGGGGGACTTTTCCGATTTCTTTCAGGTACATCCGGACAGGGTCATCTATGGCGATTCCCTCCGGAACGGTGAGGTCGACTTCAGTCTCCTCATTCTCTGAATCTGTGAGGTCTCCCATGATTTCTATGCTGAACCCTTCAAGGGTCTCGTAGATTTTGTCAATCTGTTCAGGATTGAGTTCGATCTCCTGGAGTTCGTCAAGGACTTCCTTTTCTGTGAGCGTACCGGATTTCCGGCCTTTTTCAATCAGTCTCCTGACAATCGACAGCTGGAGCTCTCTTTCCGTATCCCTTGGCGGAAGCACCTTCTCTTCTACTGCTGCGATATCCTCGTCAGCTGATTTTGGCGCCTTGACCGTCTTGGCCACCTTGGGCTCCCTGACTGTCTTGGCTGTTTTCTTCTTTTCTGAATCTGCCATCATGCTACCTCCCTAAAGTCTTCTGAAGCTCGATCAGTTCCTTCGCAAGCTCCAAAGATTCCTTCAATAATCCTTTTTCTTCATATTCCCGTATCTTTTTTCTCATCATCTTCTTCTTGATTTCCAGTTCAAAATGCCTGATGGTCTTCAGGTAGTCATCAATCAGGACATCAAGGTCGATATCTGATGGAATTTCAATCAGCTGTGTGATGATCGCCCATTCCTTGGAGGATTCCACATCCGTGCATCGGCTCTCCACATAAGGTCTGATCCCCTGAGGGTCTCCCTCATAACTCATGATCGCCTCAAAAATCCGTTTATGGCTTTGAAGGATCAGGTCTTCCGGACGCATACGCTCTCTCAGCATGAGGTTGCCGTCTGAAAGTATCCTCAGAAGGTTTCTCTCCGCTTTGACATGCGCAGGTTCCATGAAGGACGGGCTTTCCCTTCTCTCCGCTTCCCTTCCTCCGGAATCCCTTCTGTCAGGTTCCTCCGGTGCCCCCCGTGACCTGTTGCCCTTGATCATATCCATCAGGGCATTCTCGGAGATGCCGGTATCCTCACTGACATGCCGCACATAGACATCCTTCTCGATGGGATCGAGTTCTTTGAGGATTTCGGTCACCTTTCTCGCGAAAGTGATCTTGTCTTCTTCCGCATTCAGGTTCAGCCCCTGTTTCGTTTCCTCGATCCTGTAGTCGATCAGGGGAAGCGCTCTCTTGGTGAGTTCCAGGAAATCTTCCGCACTGTGTTTCCTGATGTAGTCATCAGGGTCTTTCCCTTCCGGAATCCGGATCACCCGGACATCGAACCCCTCTTCCTTCAGGATATCCAGTCCTCTTAGCGTCGCGGCCTGACCCGCTGTATCCGCATCATAGGAGATCAGGATCTCTTCTCCATAGCGCCGCAGAAGCTTGGCCTGCACCTTCGTCAGGGCTGTTCCCAGGGAGGCCACCACATTCGTGATTCCGGCCTGATACAGGCTGATGAGGTCCATATAGCCCTCCACGATGATGAAGGTCCTTCCCTTGTTCTCCCTGACCGCGAAATTCAGTCCATAGAGGTTTGTCCCCTTGTGGAAGATCGGGGTCTCCGGAGAATTCAGGTATTTCGGCTTGGAATCATCCAGCACCCTCGCACCAAAACCGATCACTTTCCCTCTGACATCGAATACCGGAAACATGAGTCTTTTCCTGAAACGGTCGTTTACCTTTCCATCTTTGTTCCTTGTCGCAAGGCCAGAGTTC
>DATISI010000278.1:0-3666 GCA_035581745.1 Clostridiaceae bacterium | reverse complement strand
AAGCTTCGTATCTATGGAGACTTCTTTGGGACGAAGGACATCTCAGCGCTCGAGGGCTGCCTTATCGGAATCCGCCATTCAGCGGAGGAAGTGGGCAAGGTCTTAAGCAGTGTGAACCTTGGAGATTTCATGGTGAATGTCACGCCAGAGGAACTTCTTGGTCTGATCATCTGAACCGATTGGGCCGAAAAAACTAATGTATTTTCCATATTGACAGAATCTCAAAAGCGTATATAATTAACTTTAAGATTAAAGACGAAGACCGGGAACAAGTAGGGACAGATTCCGACTTACAGAAAGCCGCTGGATGATGAGAAGCGCAGGTTGGTACGTATCCGAATACATCCTGAGAGTCGCGCACCGAAAGGACTAGATCCGAGTAGGCTGCAGCCGGGACCCACGCCCGTTATAGCGTAAGCGTATCGTGATTTTTCACCGTACGCGATGAGGAACGTGCCGCGAGGTACGCTTGAATTAAGGTGGTAACGCGATCTGATCGCCCTTGGTATATCCAGGGGCGTTTTTTGTTGCCGTTATTCGGATGAAAGGGGATGGTGGAGATCGACACGGACTATGATTATCGGACATGGCTGGTAGGGCAGGAGGCGGAATTCCGCCAGATCCTGCAATCTGAATAAGGGGAGGAAATAAGAATGACAAGTGTCAGATTCATCAAAGGGGAACAGTGGCCACTCGAGATGCACAAGGTGAGGATCGTCCAGAAACTCAACCTGATCCCGGTGGAGGAGCGAGTTGAAGCGATAAAGGCAGCGGGGAACAATACATTCCTGCTGCAGAACAGGGATGTCTTCATGGACATGCTGACGGACAGTGGCGTGAATGCCATGAGTGACAGGCAGATGGCAGCCATGATGGTGGCGGATGACAGTTATGCTGGGAGCGAGACCTTCACAAGGCTGGCCGACAAACTGAAGGAGCTTTTCGGATTCGAGATGTTCCTTCCTGCGCACCAGGGCAGGGCCTGTGAGAACATCATCGCGAGGACCATGGTGAAGGAAGGGACCTTCGTCCCGATGAACTACCATTTCACCACCACCCGGGCACATATCCACCTCAATGGAGGGAAAGTGGTGGAACTCATCACGAAGAAAGGGCTCGAGATCGAGAGTTCAGAGCCCTTCAAAGGGAACATGGACCTTGAGGGACTCAGGGAACTGGTTGAGGAGAAGGGGAAGGAGCGGATCGCCTTTGTACGGATGGAGGCGGGGACAAACCTCATCGGTGGGCAGCCTTTCTCCATGGAGAACCTGGAGGGTGTGAGGAAAATCTGTGACGAGAACGGCCTGAGCCTGGTGCTCGATGCCAGCCTCCTGGCAGACAATCTCCACTTCATCAAGGTCAGGGAGGACGCTTTCAGAGATTCCTCCATAAAGGAGATCACCATGAAGATGGCATCCCTCTGCGATGTGGTGTACTTCTCCGCAAGAAAGCTTGGATGCGCCCGAGGGGGAGGTATCCTCGTGAGGGATGAGGGGCTCTTCGCCAGGATGAGGGAGCTTGTCCCGCTCTACGAGGGATTCCTCACCTATGGTGGGATGTCCGTACGGGAGATGGAAGCCCTGACGGTGGGCCTTGATGAGACGATGGAAGAGGATATGATCTCCCAGGGACCACAGTTCATCCAGTTCATGGTCGATGAATTGCAGAGAAGAGGGGTTCCGGTCGTGACGCCGGGTGGAGGACTGGGCTGCCATCTGAATGCGATGAAGTTCCTTCCGCATATCCCGCAGTCCGAGTACCCTGCAGGTGCGCTTGCGTCCGCATTGTACATCGCCGGAGGGATCCGTGGAATGGAAAGGGGTACCATCTCGGAGGATAGGGATGAGAACCAGAACGAACATATGGCGGACATGGAACTGCTGCGGCTGGCACTCCCCAGGCGGGTATTCACCCTGTCACAGGTGATGTACGTCATCGACAGGATAACCTGGCTGCATGAGAACCGGGACCTGGTTGGCGGGCTCACCTTCACGGAGGAACCCAGGATCATGAGATTCTTCCTTGGAAAGCTGAAACCCGTGAGCAGCTGGCAGGAGAAGCTGATGGAACGGTTCAGGGCGGATTTTGGAGACAGCCTGTAAAGTAGAAGAGAACGAGACAGGACCCATAGCAAGGAGGTCAATGCTATGGGTCCTGTCTCTATTATTTGAAGTGCTGGGTACCGTAGATTGCGGGAAGGTCCCTTTCATATTTCGCGAAGTACTGGTCTCCGCGGATCACACCCACACCCATGATGGTGATATTGGGATTGAGGATGTTCGCGCGATGGCCTTCAGAAGCCATCCACTTGTCCACAAGGTACTGGGCTGTATAGGTCTCGACCTTCTGGGGTGAGGCGAGGAGGATGATGTTCTCCGCCACCTTGTATTTTGTCGTATGCTTGAAGACGTTGTTCACAAACATATATTTGGTATGACTGCGTGCTGAATTATGAAGTGTGGTATCCCATTTCAAGGCTTTCAAACCTTTCGATACCCTGACCTCATTCGTCAGCCTGAAAATCTCTTTTTCCATGTCGCTTCTGAAGACATAGTCTCCACTGGTTTCGACAGGTTCGGGAGCCTTGACGGGTTCAGCGGTTTTCACAGGCTCCGGAGTCTTGGCAGGTTCTGGAACTTTAACCGGTTCCACCACGGTAGGTGCTTGTGCAGGTGCCTGAGTTTTGGTTGAGGACTTTGCTTTTGTCGTCTTCGCAGCTTCTTTCTTGACGACTGCCTCTTTAGCTGGGGCTGCTTCAGCGACCTTGATGAGCGGAACCCGGTATTCCCGGTCCTCGATGGCAAGGTCAAGTGCGGGTGAAGGCTGCCTGACTGGCTGTACCAGTGTGGAAGCCTGTTCCTTCAAAGTGAGGTCATCGGCAAAGGATTTCTCGTATTTCAGATAGTTGACGCTGAATAACCCAAGGATGGAAAGTGCGCTGATCAGGACCACTGTCTTCTTCATAAGTTCCTCCAATGATGAATTGTTTGTGCGACTGAAGTGGAAAGCAAAGCTCCACCGGTCAGGGTGAAGCGTGATATGATGGCATATGATGAATCTTATCTGTTAAAATGCTGGGTGGCGAAGAGGGTATTGATGTTCCTGCCAAGCTGGGTGTTATAAAGCTGGCCTTTGACCACGCCGGCGCCCATTTTGGTATAGTCTGGATTCAGGATGTTCGCCCTGTGGCCTGTAGAGGCCATCCAGCTCGCTACGATGTGGGCTGCAGTGAACTTGGTCTCCGATGTCGCAGCAATCTTGAAGATATTCTCGCCGACGTTGTATTTTGTCGTATGCTTGAAAGAATTGTTCTCAAACATGTACACCGTGTGAGACTTCGCTGAAGCCATGAGTGTCGAGTCCTTCGTGAGTGCGGATAGACCGTGTTTTGCCCTCTCCTGGTTCGTCAGTGTGACAATTTCGGATGCGACCTCACTCATGCTGACATATGCTCCGGTTGCTGGTGCGGGGGTCGGAGCAGGAGCAGGTGCAGGTGTAGGAGCCGGAGCCGGAGTTGGAGCAGGTGCTGGTGTTGGGGCGGGGACAGGTGTTGGAGCTGGTGTTGGAGCTGGCGTTGGAGCTGGAGCAGGTGCTGGTGCTGGTGTAGGAGCCGGAGCAGGTGCTGGTGTAGGAGCCGGAGCAGGTGCTGGTGTAGGAGCCGGAGCC
>DATISI010000277.1:0-1507 GCA_035581745.1 Clostridiaceae bacterium | reverse complement strand
TCATCTCATTCTATCTGCCTTCCTGTAAGATGTCCATCCCTTGCGCTGTCTTTCAAGTCTCCCATTTTCAGGACATCATCCAGTCTCAGACAAGGCTTCAGCACGTCTGTCCCATCCTTATTCGGCTGAAGCCGCTTTCCTTTTGTCAAAAAACAAAAGCGAAGCGGCTTCTTATTCCTATTAGAGGACGATGACGGATACGCCGTCAGGAATGACGGTGATCTTGGAATCTTTCTTTCCAAGCAGCCTGTCCGCGATCTCTATCGCTTCCTCGATGGAATGCGCAGGAGTCATGTGCAGGTCTGATACGATGTCATCCGGTGCATCCGACACATAGACGACCTTCGTGTTCTTCAGTACCCTTGCGAAGATCTGGGACTGCCACTGGTCAGGGATGGTCTTCTCGCTTGGTGTCGCGAGGAATTCAGACATCATCCTGTCCAGGTCCTTCTCTTCCTTGAAGGACTTGTAGAACTGCTCTCCGCCGTGTCCGTCATTGGACTTCGCGGCGATGATCATGACGCCGCCCTTGTTGATGGTCGCTTCGGCTGCGGTCATGCACTTCACGGCCTGGTAGATGTTCTGGTCAAGTGGGTAGCCGCCATTGGTCGTGATGACGATGTCTGCAGGGACGCTGCTGACCTTGCACTGGCTGTTGAGGAAGCGTCTTCCTTCGATATGGGCCAGGTCACAGTCTCCAGCAACCGCGAAGATCGCTTCCTTTGCGGAGTTGATGACGACGTTCACGATGAAGTCGAGTCTTGCCGCTCTCGCCGCATAAAGCATGTCCTTATGGATCGGGTTGCCGTCCACGATGCCTGTCCTTGACATGTCGCTGTCGATGAAGGACGCATTGTGGTTGTAGACGACGGTTGTCCTGCTCGCGATTCCTGGAAGGACACTCTTCCTGCCGCCTGAGTAGCCGGCGAAGAAATGTGGTTCGATGAAGCCTTCAGAGACCAGGAGGTCCGCTTCCACGGCGAGCCTGTTGATGATGAGCTCTCCGCCTGAAGGAAGGGTTCCGATGTTCACAAGCATGTCTGTGTCGTCACAGTCGTGGACATAGATCTTTTCAGACGCGATGATTTCCGGTCCGAACTTCGCTTCGAGTTCTGGAAGCGTTGTTCCTCTGTGGCATCCGGTGGAGATCAGGATCGTGATGTCCGCATCCGGATTCCCTTTTCGTATCTCTTCCAGCATCGGCGGAATGATCGCCTTGCTTGGAACCGGTCTGGTGTGGTCGCTCGCGATGATGACGACCTTGTTCTTGCCCTTGGCCATCTCACGCAGTTTTGGTGTTCCGATCGGATTCTCCAGCGCTGCACGGACCAGTTCCAACTGGCTCATCTCTGGCTGGTAGTGATGCATGGCGGATACGAGGACAGCCTGCACCCTTTCTGTAGGAAGCAGTGCTTCGATATGGTCGTGTCCGTAAGGAAGTTCTACCTTTGTCATATTCGTCTTTTCTATGGTATTTGAAATAGTTGCCATAATTCCTCCTATAAGC
>DATISI010000276.1:0-5481 GCA_035581745.1 Clostridiaceae bacterium | reverse complement strand
GCCCCTGATAAGGTGAACAAGGGAACCATCCTCCAGATGACGACCACTGCAGAGAACAGCACGACCACGCTGCAGTTCAACTATGCGGAAAACTTCGGCGATGGCCGGGGGATAACTTTTGGCATCATCGGTTTCACGACGGGAACCTATGATGGGAATGAGCTGATCAAGCACTATACCACGCTGAACAGCAATAACAACCTCGCCCGGTTCATCCCGGCACTGGATGCCATAGACAGGCTGCCACATACGGGGAACGATGGTGACTCCAACAACAGTACAGCAGGGCTCGATGGATTCATCCAGGCGGTACAGGGCAATACGGATCCGTTGTTCCGTAAGGCCCAGCTCGACAAGCTGGACCAGCTGTATTGGAATCCTGCGGTAAAACTCCAAAGCAGCATCGGCGCGAAGAATGCCCTGACCCAGGCCTTCCTCTATGACATGACGGTCAACCATGGATATAGTGGAGCCCAGAATTTCATCAGCAAAGCGACCTACGCCCTGGGAGGAACTCCGGGAACAGGCATCGATGAGAATACCTATCTGAGGAAGCTGATGGAACTGCGTGAGACGTATCTGAAGAATACAGGAAATCCCGGCGCGGACAGGGTAGCCGCCTTCAAAAGGATCCTGGATACAGGAAATGTCCGACTGATCACTCCGTTCAACTTCACCGTGTATGGAGACACGTTCAAGATCGACGGAGATATCCAATAATCTGGTCCCGACCCACGGAATAGTTTCATTCACGGGCAATGGGATATCAAGACACAAAACAGTGAGGCATGGGAATCTGCACCTCTACAGATTTCCATGCCTCTTCTTTTTATACCTATATTAATCCTATTATGACCAAACTAATCCTGCTGGACTTTTTCAATCCCATACTGGTCCACTTTTCCGCAGGGTTTATAGCCAATCTCCTGATAGATCTTGTTTGAGGTCTCATTCGTGAGGTCGGTATAGAGGACTGGGATGAGGCCTTCTGAAAGGATCCGGCGACTGAGGTCTGCGACCAGCAGGCTGGCATATCCCTTCTTCCGGTGGGAGGGTGGCGTATACACATTGTTGATCCGGGCATGCCTTGCCGACCGGTGTGCGATGTTTGACATCGCGACAATCTCATCCGCAACCTTCAGCACATACAGGTTGCCGGAGCGGATCAGCGCCTGTGCACCTTCCTGCTGGCTTTCTCGTGAGGATGCCACACCTAGCGCGTCGGCCAGGAATCCTGCGCAGAAATCTGCGATAAGATCGGTGTCTGCAAGGGAAGGCAGGGTGATGATTCCGGATTCTGGGAGCAGGGTGACTTCCCTGCATTCATAAGCTTCCATGACCATCTCCCTCTGGTACGAACAGGGATAGCTTTTGAGGAAGGCATCGAAAAATTCAGGCATGCTGACAAGTTTCAGGTGCTCCCTGCTTTTAAAGAAATCTTCCATTCCTAGAATCACCTGATTGACCAGTCCGTCCATATCCCCTCGGTCAACCCATATCCACATTGGCTTCTCTGGGTCTGACTCGGCGATGATGATCCTTCTGTCTTCGGAATGGAGAAGGAGGGAATCCGGGTCGTCCGCAATCCTGTGGACCACATGGAAGGGAACCTCGGAATCGAGGAAAGGTCTTTCGTGAAGGATACGGTCATCTTTTCCAAATGGCTTGAACATGGGTCTTCCTCCTGTCCTGACGTCTCGTCTGTATTTCTTGGGAATCATTTGATATGTTCCCAGTAGATCGTGTTGCGGTCCCGATGGATCCGCTTCATGCCTGATTTTTCGAGGACCCTGATGGAGGGCACATTCGTGACCAGGCAGTCCGCCCTGATGGCCGTGACATCTTCGTGGGATTTCGCCCAGTCCATCATGGCCTGCAGGGCCTCATACCCATAGCCCTTCCTTTGCGCCTCCTCGATAAGGCCATAGCCGATTTCGATGATTCCCTGGTCGTCGGGAATCCCGTGGAACCCGATGTCGCCAATGATGGTCATCGATTCTTTAAGGACCACCATCCAGAATTCGAAACCAGTAGATTCTGGGTTCTCCTGGAATGCCTGGGTGACAAAGGGAAGGATGTCCAGCGTGTCCTGTCGTGGCCACCTTCCATTTGTCTGCAGGCCCATTTCTTCGAGCTCCCTGTTGCTGCCGAGGGCAAGATCATAGGCGACCTTTGATGTGACGGGGATGAGGATCAGTCTTTCGGTGTGGATTGAACCTGGTTCCATTCATGCCTCCGATATCGATAGATTTTGACGATCGTCTGTAAGATTACAGGATCCCTCCTAGGGATGGACATCCTGTGGTTCGGGTCGTTCCTTCATCATCAGGAGTTCTGCGATTTCCGGAACATACAGTCCTGGAATTTCGCCCACCTGGACATATCCCAGTTTTTTGTAGAGTGCTATCGCATCCGTGTTGAAATCTCCGACGACAAGGAATGCTTTCGGACAGTCCTCCTGGACAAAGCTCACCTCTTCAAAGAATGCCATCAGCTGCTTTCCGATCCCCTTTCCACGCATGTCCGCTCTTACAGCGATGATGTGGAGATAAGGGAACCAGTGGAAGATCCCGCTCAACGCGATCCAGGCGAATCCGACGCAGGTCCCTTCTTTGTCTAAAGCCACATACATCTCTTTTTTCTCGAAGCTTTCGGTGATCAGCTTTTTGCCGACATACTCCTGGTTCCTGTTGACGAAATATCTCATGCCGAGCTCAGAGCCGCGAAGGATCTCCGCACAGTCATCCAGGTAGCGCATATCCGCTTTGATGATTTTGATTTCCATAAGAATTATCCTCCTTTGGGATTAGAGAATTGTTCTGGAAAACCGCAAATGAGGCGAGTACCGCGACACCATCAGATCGACAGGACTGGCTCTTTGACGTGCCTTTCCCAGAACTCATCCTCCAGGATGCTCATGGTGATCAGGTCCTGGTACTGATGGTTGTAGTAGGAAGCATCCCGCCGGATGCCCTCTCTCTTAAAGCCTACCTTCTCATAGGTATGGATGGCCCGGTCGTTGAAAGCAAGGACCTCCAGTTCTATGCGGTGGAGGTTGTACATGCCGAACCCATAGTTCAGTGCGAGGATAAGGGCTTCTGTCCCAAAGCCCCTGCTGAAGTTGTCCTTGTCATTGATGGCGATCCGGAGCCCTGCGCTCCTGTTGATCCGGTCCATGTCGCTGATGACCACTTCACCGACAAGTTCATCCCGTTCCTGGGCGAAGATCAGGAAATCGATTCTGGATGCGTCCTTGGAGACATTCTCGAAAGAGCCTTCGATATCCGTCCTGTTGAAAATCTGCTGTGTCCCCGTGAAGACCATGGATTCGATGCTGGACTCTTTCAGGGTCGTCCAATAGGCTTCCATGTGCTCCATGTCGAGTTTCCTGAGATAGACCTTATGTCCACTTAGTTCCAGGAACTGTTTTGTGGTGAGACTGCGTTGTTCCATTGTTTGCTCCTCCTAAAGACAGCGGTATGTTGATAACGAGGGGAATGGTAAAGCTGACCAGAGCCATCGATAAAATGTATGGTCTGGAAGGTCTGATGTGATGAATTCTCCTTCTATTATAGCGAATATTCAGGAAATAGTCTTCACGTAGAAGCAGATGTCTGCCCTCATCAGGCATGGATTAAGGTGCCATCATTTGATTTCATGAAAAAGAGGCCTGATTGTTAAAAAAGTGAATATTCAGTTAATTTGGGGCTTGAAATTGGAAATACGGTTTATATGATGATACGATAAGACTACGAGATAGAGGAACAACGCATCTGGCTTTTGAACGATCCCTGCGACGTGATGTACGACGATTTGAGGGAGGGTAGATTGCAGAGATGAATATCAATCTCCATAATGAGATATCCCCTGGGATATCCAGGGAAAAGGGACAATGTTGGGTGAGATAGAAGACGCGTGGTGAACGGCGTAACTATTGATATTTTCACAACATTGTCCCTTGTTCTTGTCCCAAATTATACAGGTGCAAGGATGGGAAATGTTTGTATCCGTGCCGCTTCTATAAGAAGCGTGAAACGGAGGAAGACACAGGACCATTATTCCACAAAATCAATCTAGGGAGGGAAGAAAAATGATGGATGTCAGTGTTTATCGGATTGCGACCTCAGGACCGGAGGATCTCAGGGGACTGAAGGAACTCGTGGACAAAGGAGAGATCAATCCGGAGGAAATCATCGCCGTATTGGGAAAGACCGAGGGAAATGGAAACGTCAATGACTTCACGAGGGGATACAGCACCTTTGTATTCCGCAAATACCTGGCGGAGGTCCTCGGGAAATCAGAAGAGGAAATCGGAAAGAAAATCGCCTTTGTCATGTCCGGTGGTACAGAAGGTGTGATGACACCCCATGTGAACATCTTCACGGTTAAAGCTGATGCAGAGGGAGAAGAGAGCGACAAGAAATCCCTTGCGGTCAGTGCGGGTTTCACGCGGGACTTCCTGCCGGAGGAGTTCGGAACCATGGCCATGGTGAAAGAGGTCAAAAGAGTGGTTCTGGAGCTTATCGACAAAGCCGGAATCAGTGCGATAGAAGACGTCCATTTCGTCCAGATCAAATGCCCGCTCCTGACCTCGGACAGGATCAATGATGCACAATCCCGAGGCAAGAAAGTGGCTACGGAAGACACTTACCTGTCCATGGGTTATCCCAGAGGCGCTTCCGCCCTTGGAATCGGCGTGGCGCTGGGCGAGATAGAGGAGAGCAGCCTGTCTGACGAGGTCATCCTGAACGACTGGTCGATCTATTCCAACATCGCGTCGACATCGGCGGGTGTTGAGCTCATGAACTGTGAGATCATCGTCATGGGGAACTCGACGAATTCGGTGAGCAAATTCCGGATCGGCCACAGCGTCATGAAGGATGCCATAGACCTTGAGGCGGTCCTCGAGGCGCTGAGGAACAGCGGACTGGAATTCGACAGTCTCCCCGGACCAGAGGACAAGAAGCGGATCGTGAATGTCTTCGCCAAAGCGGAAGCCTCACCAGACGG
Source organism: Clostridiaceae bacterium (assembly GCA_035581745.1). Classification (GTDB taxonomy): domain Bacteria; phylum Bacillota; class Clostridia; order Clostridiales; family Clostridiaceae; genus Youngiibacter. The sequence goes on along the minus strand of DATISI010000276.1, from coordinate 471 downwards.
ATACGTGAAGAAGAGAAGGACGACCATGCTGACCGATTCCGACATCCACCATACGCGATATGCAAGAGCGGTGGTCAATGCGGTGATCGCGTCTGTGGTCGATGACCCGATGGTGTATGTTTCAGGAGGGTCCGAGCATCAGGGACCTGCAGGAGGCGGACCTATTGCGGTAATCATCAGGCAGAAAGAATAAAGGAGGCAGAATCATGGCATATCTCTTCAAGAATGCATATGTCGTTTCCGAAGGAAGAAGAATGGATTTTTCGGTCCGGGATGGAAAAATCGGGACTGAACGTGAGGACGAGGAAAACCTGAACGATGCCGAAGTCATCGATCTGGAAGGACGGCTGGTGATTGAGGGTTTTGTGGACGGACACATGCACCTGGACAAAGCTTTCATCAACGAGACGCTGACGAACCGGAGCGGAACCCTGGATGAAGCGATTGAACTCATGAGCAGGTACAAGGCGG
>DATISI010000275.1:0-2784 GCA_035581745.1 Clostridiaceae bacterium | reverse complement strand
CTCTGGTCTCAGGACTTTCAGGATATCTCCAGGATAGATCCTGTTCTTCTGGTCAATCCTGAACCTACCGCCTCCAAGGTCTTCCCTTACACTTCCAACGATGTCATAATCCCTGACATAGGTGCTGTTCTCATAGACCTGGCTGTTCCCTCTCCCGAAATAGAATCCGGTGTGGTACTGCCTGTGGCTGATCATGTTCAGCATCTCCATCCATTTTGGGTCGAGGACATAGCCTTCAGGATCCTCCGCATAACGGTCGATCGCTTCACGATAGGCCTTCACGATGGCTGCCACATAGAACTCGGATTTCATCCTTCCCTCGATCTTGAGGGACATGAGTCCGGATTCGAACAGCTCCGGGATATGCTCGATCATGCAGAGGTCCTTCGAGTTCATGATGTAGGTGCCTCGTTCGTCCTCCATGATCTCCATGTATTCCCCTGGTCTCTTTTCTTCGACCAGATGGTATTTGTATCGGCATGGCTGCGCGCAGGCTCCCCTGTTCGCATCCCTGCCTGTCATGTAGTTGGACAGCAGGCATCGACCGGAATAGGCCATACACATGGACCCATGGACGAATGCTTCCAGTTCAGCGGTCTCGGGGATATTGTCCCTGATCTCCCTGATTTCTTTCATGGAAAGCTCCCTTGCCAGGATGATCCTCTTCACGCCCATCTTGTGCCAGAAGATGGCAGACCGGTAATTCACATTGTTCGCCTGTGTCGACAGGTGCAGTTCCAGCTCCGGCACGACCTCCCTGGCTGTCATGATGATGCCCGGGTCGGATACGATCGCCGCATCCACACCGGTCTCATAGAGCTCTCTGAGGTAATCCTCAAGGCCCTTCATGTCACTGTTATGGGGAAAGACGTTCAGGGTCACATAGACCTTGCGGTTCCGGTCATGGGCATACCGGATCCCTTCCATCATCTCCTCATAGGTGAAATTATCTGAAAAGGCTCTTAGATTGAGCCTGTTTCCTCCAAGATACACTGCGTCCGCGCCGAAATCGATAGCTGTCTTCAGCTTCTCGAGATTCCCGGCGGGTGCCAGCAGTTCGGGTTTAAACATCAAATTTCCTCCTTATGAAAGCCATCCCGTCTCCGATGGGAATGATCGACATCTCAAGGTCCGCGCTTTGCGTGACATGGTCGATGAATCCTCTCAGCCTTTTCACAGTCGTCCTGTGTTTCTTTGACGTCTCATCATCGAAAGCGACAAGCCCCCTGAAGAGGACATTGTCCACGATGATGATGCCGTTCTTCCGGAGAAGCGGCAGGGACAGTTCCAGATATTCCTTGTAGTGGGATTTCCCCGCATCGATGAAGACCATTTCGAATGTTTCGCTGCAGTCCTTCAGATAGTCGATGCAGTCCGAAAGGACCACCTCGATCCTGTCCTTCAGGCCGAATGCTTCGATATTCTTCTCCGCAATCTCCTTCATTCCAGGTTCCCTTTCGACCGTGACGATTGTCGAGGGTTCATGGGCCATCGCCATCGCGATGGCAGAATAGCCGATCGCGGTTCCAACTTCAAGGATCCGCTTGGGACGATTGTTCCTCACCATGAACAGAAGGAGCCCAAGGGCGTCCTTCTGAATGATTGGAACATGGTTCTCCTTCGCGAAGTCCTCGAGCCCTTTCAGGCTTCCGGTATCCATATGGTCCTCTATGTATGTTGTGATATAGCCATGTGTGATCTTGTCCATTATGTTTCCTTGCTGTCCCGACGGAAGAAGCGAGGCTTAAGCCTATTGGGCGTATTCTCTCTTCTTGGCCAGGAACTCGTTATAATCGTCTGTGAAGAAGTGTTCGCCTGCCGCCGGATTGAGCACATAATAGATGAACTCCGTCTGTTCCGGCTTCAGCGCGGCCTTGATGGCATTGATACCAGGGTTCGCGATGGGTCCGATAGGAAGACCGGGCACCCGGTATGTGTTGTATGGAGAATCGACTTCAAGGTCCGACAGGAGCACCCTGTCGGTGGAGTCCTTGCCTAGGGCATAGACCACCGTGGCGTCGATCTGAAGTCGCTGGTTGATGTCGAGCCTGTTGTAGATGACCGAGGCCACTCTTGGCATCTCGGCGACGTTGGCGGCTTCCCGCTCGATCATGGCCGCGATGGTGACAATGCGGTTCCATCTCGAAGTGGGCAGGTCGATGCCTTCGTCGCTGATGATCTTCTCCATACGGGAGACGAAGGCCTGGTAAAGGCGCTCCACCGCGTACTCAGGCGTTGAGCCCTTCTCGAAGCCATAAGTGTCCGGCATCAGGAAGCCTTCCATCTTGTACCGTCTGAATTCTGTATCCAGTACCCAGTCGGGAACAGGGAATGCCTCAGCTGCTGCGACGAACCTGTCCTTGGTGAATAGTCCAGCTTTCTCGAAGGCTTCTCCCATCTTGGTGATGGTATAGCCTTCAGGGATGGTGACGTTGACGAGGTTGATATCTTTTCCTTCTCTTAGTTCCCTGACCATTTCTTCTAAAGAGACATCGCTCTGAACCAGGTATGTCCCCTTTTTAATGTTCGTATCCAGCGGAGTATAGCGCAGATACAGTTTGGTGACGATAAGACTTCTTAGCTTGCCTTCTGTTGCAAGCCTGTCCAGGATACGGTTCAGGCTGTCATTGCTTTCTACGGTGATGGTGATGGTTTCCTCATCTGACTTCAGCGGTTCTTCACCGATGCCGTTGTAATAGGAATATCCGAAGAAAGCGGCTCCTCCAAAGATGGCCAGGATAAATAAAAGGATGATTAGAAACTTCTTCAACTTAGACCCCCCCT
>DATISI010000274.1:0-3502 GCA_035581745.1 Clostridiaceae bacterium | reverse complement strand
AGGTACTTGTCCTTATCCAGGCTGTCCCTGAATTTCCGGATGGTGGTGGTCTTTCCCGTGCCGCACTCCCCAGTGACGACGCAGAATAGCTGCCTTTCGGCGACGTAGGCGAGCCTACCCAGGGTCTCCTCCAGGTTCAGGGAGGGGTAGAGTTCCGAAGTCGGTATGTCACGCAGAAATGGGGTATGGGTGAATCCGTAGAATACCTCAAACATCGTCAGACCCTCCATTTCTCATGCTGCGGAAGGAGATCGCGGTGGTCCGGTTCTTCTCCTGCCTTTTCTCGTTCCTGCCGCCTGCGGCATCCAGGAGCCTCGAGGCGGTGGGCTTGATCAGGGTCATGTGCTCAGGGACCTTCGGTTTCTCGGAGACCTTCTCTCCGATGATGAGCCTCCCCGCCCTGAAGGGCTTGCATCCCTGGTACTCGATGGTGACCTCCCTGATGTCCGAAGGGTCGAAGATGACGTCCACGGTGCATCCGACGTAGGCGAGGCCTGTCTCGTACTTCTCGCCGTTGAAGCTGATGCAGCCTGACTTGTCGACCTTCCTCGGTTCGGAGTGGAGGAAGGCGTCAGCCACCACCTCCGGCGCAAGATGACGGATGGGCCTGGGGTCCAGGTTGTAGGCCTCTACAGGCGTGAGGTCATTCAGTTCGCTGTGGGACCGGTTCTGGTAGCATTCCTCTAGCCAAACCGAGAAGAGGCTGTTCATCTTCTGCAGGGTCTTCACGGAACCGTCGACCTGGTATTCCCCGAGGAACCGGTCGATGTTGCGGTTGAACCGCTCGATCTTCCCGGTCCCCTCGGGAGAGTAGGGCCGGGCGAAGATCAGCCGTATGCCCATCTTCGCGCAGGCGCGGGTCATCCATTTGGTCCTGTACTGCTTGCCGTTGTCGAAGTAGACCTGCTCCGGAATCCCGTGCTTCAGCACGGCCTTTCGGAAACAGTCCTCCACGATGACTTTCTCGAGGCTCGGGTAGAACTCCGCATGGAGGACCATGCGGGTGGCGTCGTCGAGGAAGGAGACGGCGTAGACCTGCTGAGGCTTTCCACCGGGACCGATGGGCAGGAAGCACCCGTACTTGATGTCCGAATGCCACAGCTTGTTCCGGCTGCGCTTCTGGAACCGCCTGGTGGCGATGCCGCCTCCGGCATACATCGCCATGTGCCGGCTGCTGTAGCCCCGTTCCTGCAGCTTCTCCTGGAGCGTGCTTCGTTTGAGTTCATTAGGGCGGATCCGGCCTTCCCATTCGAGGATCCGGATGATCTCAGACACGCTGCGCCCTGGGACTTCACGTCTCAGGTGCACCGCTTCCTCGAGGATCTCCTCAGGGATCCGCCTCCTGTCTTTCAGTGTCCGTTCCCTGGGTTTCAGTCCCTCGAAGCCCTTTTCTTTGTAGTCCTTGAGGTACCGACGGAGGGTCCTTTCGGACAGCCCCGTCTCTTCACCGATCCTTTTCCTCAGCATCGTCATCATGGCCCTGTCCAGGCCGTCGGAAAGTAGAGGTGCGAGCAGCATCGCCCTCTGGGTTGCGGTTTCTTCAGCTTTTTTCAGGTTTCTCATGTCCATCCTCCATTCATTTGGCGTGATGACACGATTCTACACCACAACCCTTCGGACAGCTACGCCGAACGGGTATGTGGCCACCTGCAGTGGTTGACAAGGATCCGGACAGCGAGGCTCAGCCATCCGGGGCGTTCTCCGAAGAGGGCATGTATCCTTTCGAGCACGGACTTCGGGCGGACGGAAGGTTCCTCCGCAAAGCCTGTCCCAAGCAAGGCCGCAAGGCCGAGCAGTCCTCCATGGATCGCGACCTGGCGGACTTCGAACCATTCCCGTATCCTTCGGATGACGGATTCATCCATTTCAACGGGTTCAAAACCATTCTGGTCGATGATCGCTTCGATGGTTCCTACGCAGTGCCTCCGGTACGGGACGACGGTATCGGGCAGCTCGTGGTGGATCCTTGCACAGCGGGGGTTCTGGCATTTCAGTCGCCTGATCACGAGTGTCTTATGGTCTCCCTCGAGATCAATAACGCTTCTGTGCCTAGACCCGATCACCTTCACTGGCGACTGGCAGATGGGACAGTGACTTTGCTCCGTGCTCTTCACAAAAAAGGCCAAGTTCAGTGTTCTCTTCAATCGAAAAACCTGTTACAATAATCATACAACTCAATGTAGTTGGGGACCTTCCCTGGTTCAGTTTCGTAGGCCAAACCAGGGAGGGTCCCCTTCTATTCCTTTTTAATTGTCATTATATCCGGCAATATACGGACATACAATACGTCTATTACTTGAAATTAAAAATCAGCATAAACAAAATTACATATAGTCAGATATCTATAAGAGGAAAGAAGTCAATTGACTTGAAGTATTTTAGCCTCAGATATGTTCTTTTTTCTTCCATGTCGTAAACAGGAACACAGAAACCGTAACGATAGCGATCAGGGTCAGTTGGAAGACCACCCAGTTGAATGTGATGTCCCAGTAGGTGAAGTAACCATGGGCCATCCGTAGGTCAAGAAGCGTGCCCGTGAAGAACAGCCTTGAAAGTGTGACCATGAGGAATGGGATGATATAGATCAGCACCTTGTGGTTGACCAGTGCAGAAACGGCCAGACCCATGAGACCCACCAGTCCCGTGAGGACAGCCGTCAGCATGGCATGGATCATGACATACGCGAAAAAATTGTTTCTACTGATGTCATTCAGAAAATTGGTGGAATAATAAATCCCTCTGGCCCCATTCTCCATATTGATCGAGTAAATAAATAGGATGGTAAGAGCGGATACCGCCAGGCTTACAAGAAATCCGGATAGGAAGACATTGACAAGCTTCATCTTCACGTAACGCTTGAAATTCGACCTGATAATCAGCTGCCTGCTGAAGTTCGACTTCCTGTCCGTGAAGTAGGAGGCTGCATGGGGAAGGATACCCACAAAGGGGATGACAAAGGCATAGAGCCATTGCGAGGAATCGAACAGGTAGACCTCGTTAAGCATGCCCCCGATGAGATACATCCTGTTTTCTTCGGTCAGGTCTGCTGCTGTTGAATTTGCGAGCTGCATCGCCATCCTGATGGGCGATTCCCATATTCCGAATGCTGCTATGGCAAAGCCAATGAGCAGGGCTGTCAGGGTGTTCCGATTGAAAAGGGCTCGTTTCAAATCCAGTTTCAGCATGTCATCTCCTCCGTTCCTGAAAAGGAAAATACGCCTCCGGCCAGTCTATAGATGTCATCACAGACATATTCCAGATCTTCCCGGTTATGGCTGGTGATGATGAGTACCTTGTCTTTTTTGATTGACCGGAGATGGTCGCGCACCAGGTCCACAGACTTCTCATCCAGTGAATTCATTGGCTCATCCAGAAGGACAATCCTCTGGTCCTCCATCACAGCCTGGATGATGCCAAGCTTCTGACGCATACCAAGACTGTAATTCTTCACTTTTTTCTTCGATGTCGGGTCGAGGTCGAACAACTCCATATAGGACCTGAT
>DATISI010000273.1:0-2624 GCA_035581745.1 Clostridiaceae bacterium | reverse complement strand
CCATGCATTCACCGCTCCCCGTTACAGTTCCAGGAGATGGTCACGCGCGTTCAAACGCTCTGACAATTTCAGAAACTTCATCCACGTCCTCACGATTTTCCCATCTACTTCTTAATAATTATACATTTCCACGAAGGCTCGATGACGTTCGTTGTATCCAAGCTTCATCATCGCCTTCAGCTTCCCCTACAGTCTGTGGCCTCACCGCTTCTCTATAAGGCTCATCGACACATATACAAATTTAACTTCCTTTACTTCTCCAGCACTTCCACAATCCTCAATTCCTTGAGCATGTTGTTGAAGCGCGCCCCATGTCCGGCCTCGGCCTCAACGGTGAGCACCTGCCTTACGATGAAGGATCCGCCCTTTGTATTGTCAAAGAAGTAGTATCGCTCAAGCGCATTCTTTCCGCCAAGATTCTTCCCCCTCACCGCCACCGCATGGATGGGATACGTCACATCCTCCGGCCCGATGGTCTCCTCGTAGCGAGCCATGAGCTCCGCCCGCATCGCTTCTGCAAGCTCCGATGGCTTGCTATCCCTGTCCTGGCTGATCTCCATGAAGTATGTCTTGGACAGGTCCATGCCATCCACAGGTTTTGGGGTGATCAGGTCATATCCGTCCATTTCTTGTATGTCATACCGTTCCTTGTCGAGGTAGATGATGTATCCAGCGGCCATTTCGCTGAGTTCGACTTCAGTATCCTCCTTTTCACCCTCCATCTCCTCCACAATGGTCTTCTGCGGAATGAAGATGTTGATGACACTCTTCACGGCCGCCTGCCCCATGGTGGTGGTGGAGAGGAGTATCACGGCAATCAGCGCTGCTGTCAGTCCGTACCCCAGCCACCTTTTCCTGCCTGGTTTCCTCTTATGGTCCTTCTCTGTCATGTCAGCCCCTCCTTTCACAGGTTCTGAAGGGATGAAGGCTTCCAGGTTCTTCCAGATTTCTTCCTTATGGCGTTCCGGATTCCCGTTCTCCTTCTCCAGCGCTTCCCTGATCCTCTTTTCCAGATTCTTATCGTCCATCTGTCCCCTCCCCTTCTTCCCTGGCCAGCGCTTCACGCAGCCGCTGCCTGGTCTTATACAGCCTGGATTTCACCGTGTTCACGTTGAGGTCCAGGATTTTCGCGACCTCCTGCTCAGTGAACCCCTCAAGATACATGAGGATGAGCGGAATCCGATACATGTCCTCCAGGTTCCCGATGATTTCCGTCAGCGTTCCCGCTTCTTCGATGTCATACGCCGTATTTCCAGCGTACGCCATCTGGTTCTCGACTGACTCCAGAGGGACTTCCACGACCTTTCCCCTTCCCAGATACCTGAGGCATTCGTTCGTGAGGATCCTGTAGAACCATGGTTCAAACGGTTTCTCCACATCGAAGGTTCCGATATTCCGGTACACCCGGATAAAGGTCTCCTGGACAATGTCCTTGGCAAGGTCGGAATTCCTGACATAAGCGGAAGCGAACCGCAGAGCCTTATCCGCGTACGCATCAAACAGGAGTCTGAACGCTCCGGAGTCGCCCTGTCTCAGTTTTAGGATGGTGTCTCTCATCTCTTCTGTCATGGTTGCTTCCTCCTATACACTTACTACCCGGAATCCCTCCAGATAGTTTTCTCGATAGACTGTTTTCCTATTGATATTTCATCAGGATTCCATACATAACAGCGGAATATGCCAGGACAGCGCTCCGGCATCACGCTGAAACGCCATGTTCCGGAATCCCGCTCAGCCCACACCCGGGAAACGGCTCCCGAGCAGCCCACGGATGTTCCATCCTTTCCCTTACCGGAAAATCACCAACGAAAGGTCGAAGGGAATAAAAGAAACGGCAGAAGCCTTGGGATGCCTCCCGGTGCTTCTGCCGCGCTGTAACTGTCTATTTCACCCTGACCAGTTTGCTGTGAGTGAGGAATGCTTCGATTTCCTCGACGGACTTGATGATGTCCTTGGACAGGACCTCGCATCCATCCTTCGTGATGAGGACATCTTCCTCGATCCTGATTCCGATGTTCTCATCCGAGATATACAGGCCAGGTTCGATGGTGATGACCATGCCTTCCTCGAGGTCCAGGTCTCTGGACCCTACATCATGGGTATTCAGGCCCAGATGATGGGAGGTGTTGTGGTAGTAGTACTTCCTGACATCCTCATCCTTGTCGATGAGGCCGATCGCCTTCAGGCCTTCCGCATACACCCTGAGCACGATCTTGTTGATCTCTGCGAAGGGAAGTCCCGGTTTCAGCGCATCGATGGCAGCCTGCTGGGCTTCCAACACAAGGTTGTAGAAGGTCTTCTGACGTTCCGTGAACTTTCCACTCACCGGGAATGTCCTGGAGATGTCGGCGCTGTAGTACTCATATGCCGCTCCGAGGTCGAGGAGGACGAGTTCATTCTCGAGGACCTTCGCATCGTTCGCGACGTAATGCAGCACGGTGGCGTTATGCCCAGAGGCGCAGATGGTATCGAAGGCGAAGTCCTTGACTCCGCTGGATTTCAGCACGAAGTCATAATAGGCCTCGAGCTCATATTCCTTCATTCCAGGCTGTGCGTTCTTCATGAGGTTGTAGATGCCATTCTTGGTGATCTCGATGGCCTTTCTTATCTTCTCGATCTCTTCC
>DATISI010000272.1:0-6861 GCA_035581745.1 Clostridiaceae bacterium | reverse complement strand
GGATTGGCTCTGCCACTGCATGGAATAGAAAATCCATGGAAGATGCCATATTCCCCAAATAAAACCGAGGATCAATGAGCCATTCAGGAATCCATACTTTACCAGCATCTTGTCGAGCGCGTACCCGCGCCAGCCGAATTCTTCATTCGAAGGACCATAGAGATAGAAAAAGAAGATGAAGCCCAATATCGACAAAGGGTTGCTTAGGAACCCCCTAAGGGTGACAAAGTTCGGATATTCTCCGAAGAGCAGGATCAGCATCGACATCATCAGTGCGATCAGAAGGATCGCGTAGACCAGGATGAACCAGGCTCCACGCCATGTGGGGATGAACCTCCTGAAATAGTCGCGGCGCGCCGCTTTCGTATAGGTCTTCATGACCATGATGACCCCGACACAGGAAGGGGCAATCCCCGCCGTGAAGACAAAGATATAATTCCCTAGTGGATTATCGCTAATGCCGAGCACCACGGGAATCATACCGATAATCCATGTCCAAAGCAGTGTTGCGATGAAGAAAATCCGCAAATGTCTTGTCTCTTTTTTTGTGAGTCCTTTATTCATTTGTATCCCTCAATATCAGTTTATTTTGCAACTTACCTATCAATATTATCAAGGTTCATGTTCTCCCGATTCTTGCAGTGAAGTTAGCCATTAACCTCAGTCGCTTCTATCATCACTGGAGCTATTTGATAATACTCATTTACGATTAATTGATTGACAACGTAAATATAATTATAAATATTTCACATCACCTTCACGTACAATTATAGTATACAAAACTAGCGACCCTAAAAGTAGTACAAATAACGCAAGTCTTGATTATTTGTCAATTCACCATATTTCCTCATCTTTTCTGCACATTCCATAATTCTGGATATCAATATCTTTGTTCCACGTATTGTTTCAGTAGACGCAAAATGGCAGCTATGCCAGATAACGCATAGTTGCCATTTTTGATTTGAGATGAAATTCAATACAAGGTTTCATTCCATATGGACATGGACATGAAAATCCTGTGATGGTTATTCCAGTATGTCCTTCAGCTCCATCAGACTTGAAATCTCATACTTGGGTTTTATTCCGGTTTCATTGACCAATCCATTCGGATTGTACCAGCAGGTATCGATTCCAAAATTGATTCCTCCCTGGATATCCGAGGTCAGACTGTCTCCGACAATCAGTACCTTGTTCTTATCTGTATGATTGATGTTGTTCAGCAGATGCTCGAAGATCTCGGGGTCGGGTTTGGCGATGTTGATCTCCTCCGAAATCACGATATCCTCGAAATACTTTGCGATTGCAGACTTCCGGATCCGCTTGTCCTGGACATCGGTAAGCCCGTTGGTGACAATGGTGAGCTTGTACTTCTTGTGAAGACTTTCCACCAGACTCAGGCTGTCCTCAAACAGGAAGGACGCATTGGCCAGATGTCTCATATAGGCTTTCGCGAACGCGTTCTCATCGAACCCCGCGCCGAGGCTTTGAGAGAGTCTCCTGAACCTCTCAACCTTAAGGACCGCCTGGCTGATGAGCCCTTCTTCGAACTCTTTCCAGATCGCTTTATTGATTCCATGATAGATTTTCAGATGATGCGCCTCATCGTACTCGATATCGAATTCGAGCATGGTGTTCTTGAAAGCTTCTCCCTCTGATTTGTTGAAGTCAAAAAGGGTCTCATCCGCATCAAAGATGATGATCTCGTATTTCATATCCATCCACTCCCATGGCCAAATTTCTTGGTTTCTATTTTTTCATTATAGCATATCAGCGTATGGGGCAGAAAACCCCAGGCAAGAGCTTCATTTCAACATTGAGCGCTGGAATCTACCGCATAGAAATAGAGAGGCTGCCCTTCAGCTTCCTCTCTATCTTCATCTGCTATTTTTCTTTACTTTATGGCCTCAGCCTATTTCAGCTCCGCTGCAGCAGTCTGTCCTGCGATTCTTCCGAATACGATGATGTCTGTAACTGCGTTACCGCCGATACGGTTTGCGCCATGTACGCCTCCGGTGACTTCACCAGCTGCATAGAATCCAGTGACTGGAGTTCCTGCTGTACCAATGACATGAGCTTCCGCATCGATCTTCAGTCCGCCCATGGTGTGGTGGATACCAGGTGTTACCTTGAGGGCATACCAGGATCCGGTCTCAAGTGTCTTCGTCAGGTGTGTCCTGCCGAATTCCTTGTCTTCACCCGCAGTGACTGTTGCCGCATAGGTAGCCATGGTCTCTTCAAGGACCTTCGCATCCATGTTGAGCTTTCCAGCCAGTTCTGCAAGTGTTGCGCCTTCTTCTGCGTATCCCTTCTTGACATATCCTGCGAGTGAAGCGTTTTCCGCTCTCATCTCTTCGTTCGCGATGAGGTAAGCGACTCCGCCTTCCTGCTTCAGGATGTTCGCGGAAACGACGTCTCTTGTCAGAAGCTCATCTGTGAATCTCATTCCAGTCGTGTTGACCAGGATGGCTCCGTCTCCTCGAAGACCTTCTGTGAACATGTATCCTGTCTCAGGATCCGTTGTAGGGTGAATCTGGATCTGGTCGATGTCCGTCAGGGCTGCGCCCGCTTCCTCAGCCATCGCAATACCATCTCCTGTCGCTCCGGCATGGTTTGTCGTGGAGAATCCGACAAGGTCGGACCTGTACTGTACAACCATGTCGCTGTTGGCTCCGAAGCCACCAGCTGCCATGATGACGGCCTTGGCATTGATCATGAAGGTGTTTCCTTCTGCATCCTCAGCCTCGACGCCAGTAACGGCTCCGTCTTTGACCATCAGGGTCTTCGCGGTGGTTTCCATCATGATTTCCACGCCAAGCGTATCCAGCTTCTGGGAAAGCACTTTGACAACAACCGGACCAACTGCTGATCCATCTTCTGGAGTATGGATTCTTGGGTTTGTCGCACCACCTGAAAGGGTTACCCTTGTCAGGCCGGCACCAAGTTCATTCAGCCATTCGACAGCGCCTGGAGCGTTGTCTACAAGTGTCTGAAGCAGTACTGGGTCATTGAGGTCTTTTCCGCCCTTCATCGTGTCAGCATAGAAGACTTCCTTGCTGTCCTTGATTCCAGCGGTTTCCTGATACGTTGTGCCACCAGCATTGATTCCGCCGGTTGCCCTGTTTGTGTTTCCACCTACGATAGGCATCTTCTCGATGATGATGACTGATTTTCCAGCTTCCTTCGCTTCGACAGCCGCAGCCATTCCGGCTCCGCCTGCTCCGATGACGACGATATCTACAGTCACATCTTCCTGCTTCTCAGCGGCTTCGCCAGCTCCTGCTGTCTGAAGCGCCTTGATGTCCGCGCCAGCTTTCTCAAGCGCCTGGGTGAGTGCTGCCATGACAGCCGCACTGGAACGAGTCGCTCCGCTCACGGCATCAACCGCAAGTGTCTGATTTGCAACGACCTTGTCTGTGATGACCTTGATTGCAGCGCCACCGATTCCCTCGGTCTCGCTAGGAGCATCTATCTCAATCTTCTCGATCTTGCTCTCTGTAACAGTTACCTTGGCTGTCACTTTTCCGCCATAGCCATCCGCGGTGCCCTCATATGTTCCTGCTGTGAATTTCCCCGCCGTAGCAGTAGCTTTAGGTGCGCATCCGTAAGCGGTACCTACCATTCCAACAACCAACAGGCATACTAATAATACCTTTACCAGTTTCTTCATGTGTTCTTTCCCTCCTGAATTATCTTGTGTATTTTACCTCAACAAGCTTACCACAACAATATTGTTAAAACAATCACAGTAAACGTAACCACTGATAAATATTTTACAATGTCCATGCCACGAGAATTCCTGTCTTCAACCGCAGTCCAGCAGCTGCCGTTTGATGGGCATGACAGGCCTTTGTTTATGAGTCCCAAAGTTTATCCTGGTTTGAGACGATGCTAAAGGCAGTCTCCAAATCTTCGGAGACTGCCCTCGATTTCATCTTCAAATTTCAAATCCTCTTCCCTATGCTGTCGCCCCTATTCTCCAGAATGTGGAAGTCTCTCCGGTTAGACAAATCTCCCTACTGCCCTGGCAGGTAGAGGTCAGCTCTCCAGTCCTACTTACGCCAGAAAACCCTTTCCTGTCAGGAGGTCCACTTTCTCCAGCTTCACATAGCCTTCAAATCCTGCCGCCCTGAGCCTTCGTGCCAGGTCCTCCGCATTTTCCTTCTGGGAGAAAGCACCTGCCTGGACGAAATAGTAGGTCTTGAATTTCTCTTCCATCTTTGTCTTTCCAGGAATGCGGTATGTCCTGACCAGCGCATTGACAAAGGCCTTCGCGATGACATCCTTGTTCTCCACGATCCACTTTGCTGTCCGCGGATTATCATGGAAGTCGACCTCCGCAAGGACCGGGATGATGGAGAGCCTGAAAGGATTTCTGATTTCAGCGAGACCGTATCCCTCATACAGGGCCATTCCGTTCTTCACAGAGGTTCCCCGGTTTGACGGGATTGGACATACCGCATTCAGCTCCTTCACGATATTCCTTGCCAGTTCCTGACCTTCCGCATGGTCGGGATGGTGGAAAGCCACAGCACCACTAGCCTTGCCGCTTCCTCCCGCATTGGAATGCAGGGCAAGATAGACGTCACACCCTTTTACCCTGGCTTCCTGTGGCCGGCCATGGGCGTCTATGGACAGTTCTTTCGTAGCGATCACCGTCTCACAGTCGTAATCCCCGTCAAGTATGGCTTTGACCTTCTCGGCCAGCGCTTCCATCTCCACCTTCTCATTGGTAGGGATCCCGACATATCGGTTTGCCGGCTGGTTGCTTGGCGACAGATAGATTCTCTTCATCCTCATCTCCCCTTCGTACCATTCCTCTTTCTTCCCTGAACGTCAATCCCACGTAGGTCCTACCGCACATTCCATCTTCATCAGGATATCGTCAGTAGCACCTGTCCTGGCATCGGAATATCGGGCCTTTCACCAGAATGGCTACATGCTATAAATAGGCAAGATACACTGTGAATGGCAAAATTCCGGAGAGAAAGCTGAAGAAATTCCCCTTGTTTCACTGTCCTTCTTCCTCAAGGATATTCTCTCTTCCCTTCTCATCGATGTCTCCTTTCTTCAGGCATCCTGATTTTACGTCATATTCCTCCTGCGAGAAATAGAAAGAACACCATCTATAAGCTTCCTGGAATGACTCCAGAATCCTGAGATGATGTTCATCCAATGATGACCTTCAGATGATATTCTTCATGTGCTATTTTTAAGGCTCTGCATGAAATGTATGTTGAAATTGAGACATGATAAAAGGGATTCGACTGAATCCCCTGGTTTCGCAATGTTGTGTATGAAGAACTATGGATTAATCAATGCGTCGATTTCTGCGAGTAACATCCTACTGTCCTTTATTTCGAATCCACCATTCCTATTCCTTCTGCCTCCATAGACAATATTCAAATCGCCTACCAAGATATGCAACGGGTCGTTGTTATAAGTCCCATTGATTTCATAACGGATTTTACTTAGCGAATATGATCTAAAGGATTTTGGGATTCCTCCGCGTTGATAACGAGATAAGATATCTGCTAATTTATCCAAATCCACTGATTCCGTGATTTCTGTGCCTTCACTGTTGGAGTAGCTCATAACACGGGCAATATCCAACAATTCAGTATTCTCAACAATAGCTTTTGGTTGTAATAAATAAAAAGCGACACCAACGAACATAACCGTAATTCCTATGATTATCAGAACTTTCTTCAATACAACACCCCTTGTGGCTACTCATTGTGATTAACGTTAAATGAATACGGGCTCCCTTCCTTGAAACCTTAAATTCTGACACTGCAGTTTGATGAATGTGCATGGAGAAGAAGCTGTTCGCTTTTCACAACTCTTTTTACCCTTGAATAACTTCAGCCATTTCATACCGGATTTTAGGAAAATACTCCATTGCCAACATGGATTTCTTCCTGAGCCATTTAATGTCTCCGTTTTTTCATCGTAAAACCCCTCGGAACGGTTTGGTGGAATCCATGGAAACCATGGAGACACGTCATCCTACAGATTTCCCACTGTGCTCCTTCGGAGGTCGGACCTGACACTCTCCTTCGTTTTCCTTGCGGTCGCAATGGTAGCGCCAAGAGCCAGGAAAAAGGCGAGATAGAAGATCCACTCCATGCCCAGCCTGCTGCCTACAATCCCCCATCCTATGCTTCCCAAGGCGAACCCCAGGTCCACAGCGGCGTAGAATAATGCATTGGCACTTCCCCTGTTCTCATCCGTCACCTTGATCATGGCTTCGGTGTTCAGCACCGTATAGACAATCCCCTACCCGAAGCCATAGCTGATGGAGAGGAGTCCCCATGGGACGACACCCTTGAAGAGGACAAGCCCGATGAAGGTAGCGGAATAGATGAAGCCAGCCACGATGACCGCCCTGTACATCCCAAACGCCTTGAGGAAAGGTCTCAGGAAAATCCTTGAGGCCACGATTCCAACGGTGTTGACGAGGAAGAAGAATCCAACGCTCTCCAATCCGTTCGCTTTGCCAAAGAAAGACAGGAAGTTCGCGATACTGCTCTGGGCAAGCATGAGCATGATGGCAATCAGTGCCGCTCCCATGGCGGGGTTAGCGAGCATACCCCGCAAACCCTTCTTCTCCATCATCACCAGTGGAGCCTGTCGTGGAAGGCTCCTGATGAGGAGGATGGTCATCACGAGCGCTAGAGCGGTCATGACAAGACCTGCGATGAACATGTTCTCGAACCTGTCGTTCCTGATGAGCAGGAATCCGAATGCCACACCCATTGTTCCCGACAGGGAATTCGCCAGGGAGAAGAATCCGAGGCCTTCGAGAAGCCTGTCCTTCGGAAGGATCTGTACGACCGCAGCACCAAGCGCTGTGGACACAAG
>DATISI010000271.1:0-1570 GCA_035581745.1 Clostridiaceae bacterium | reverse complement strand
ATCGCCATGAACAGCACCATGGACCCCACGATCCTCGTGGGCGGAGAACTGCCCCTCATCAATGGAAACTTCCGGATCGGGAACAGCGACCTTTTCATCACGGAGGCCTGTGAATACAAAGGCTCCTTCCTGAAGTTCCCTGCGCAGACCGCGCTGATCCTGAATGTGGAGGCGGACCATCTCGACTATTACAGGGACCTCCAGCACGTCCTGGACACCTTCAAGTCCTACATCACCCTCGTCCCGAAGGACGGGACAGTGGTCGCCAACGCGGACGACCCCCATATGGACTATATCCTCGAAGGGGCAGAGCCCCGGGTCATCACCTTCGGCATCAAGAAGGGCGACCTTCGGGCGAAGGACATCTCCTATGACGCGAAAGGACGTGGAAGCTTCAAGGCTTACCTGGACAACGAGTTCCTGGTCGACGTCACGCTCAGCGTTCCCGGAGAGTTCAACATCCTGAACGCACTTGGCGCCATCGGAGCCTCCCTCGCGGCAGGCATTCCGCTGGAGAGCATCAGGAAGGGTCTCGACACCTTCTCCGGCGTCAACAAGCGGTTCCAGCTCCTTTTCACCGAGAAGGAGATCACCGTGATCGACGATTACGCCCATCATCCGGGGGAGATCAAGGCTTCCCTCGATACCGCAGAGCGGATGGACTTCAACCATCTCCATGTGGTCTTCCAGCCCCATACCTATACCAGGACCAAGTCCCTGTTCGGAGAATTCGCAGAATCCTTCGACAGGGTGGACAACCTTGTCCTCCTGGACATCTACGCGGCAAGGGAGCCTGACACAGGACTGGTCACCTCGGAAGAACTCGGGGACGCCATCCGGGAAAGGAATACCGTGAATGTGGTCAACATGCACACCTTCGAGGATGCGGCTGACTACCTCATGGGCGTACTGGAGCCCAATGATATCGTCATCACCATGGGTGCCGGTGAATCTGTAAGGGTTGCAGAACTTTTGAAAAACAGGCTCAAGCAGGCCTGAAGGAATTGACATTCCTTGTATATATTACTACTATGAAGTCATGGGTTCATCCCATGACTTTCTTTCTTAGGAGGCATAATTTCAATGGACAAGATCTACCCCGTCATGCGCAGGCATAAAATGCTCATTTTCATCCCCTCCCTGGCCATGGTCCTCGCTCTCGGGCTGGATTTCTTCAATCCGCTCCTCACAAGGGCGATCGTCGACCGGGTCATCATCGGAGGAGAACGCGACCTTATGGTTCCCATCATCGGAGCCCTGCTCGCCGTGACACTGGTCAGGGCGGTCCTTGGCTATACCAAGGAATATCTATTCGACTACTTCTCGACGAAGGTCATCGCACAGCTGAAGGATGACACTTTTTCCCATATCCTTTCCCAGAACTTCAAGTATTTCGACAGCATGAACACCGGTGAGCTGATGTCGAGGATGAGTGAGGACGTCGAGAACGTCTGGAACGCCGTCGGTTACGGGATCCGTCTCATCATCGAGAACATCCTCTACTTCCTGCTCGCCTTCTTCGTCCTCATGTATTTCCACTGGCAGCTGACCCTCATCTGCCTGGTCATCA
>DATISI010000270.1:0-3024 GCA_035581745.1 Clostridiaceae bacterium | reverse complement strand
AAAGTCTACGGCCTGGAGTTCATCCCTGTCTGTGAAGAGGAGTATGACTTCATCGTCTCGAAGGAGGCGCTGGAGACCGACCTTGTGAAGGACTTTGTGAGGATCCTCGAGTCCCCGGCGTTCGAGTCCAAGCTCATGGAGCTTGGCGGCTACCGCCTGGTGGATACGGGAAAAATCGTCGAGATCGAGGATACAGTATGATGAAAGGGGAGAAACGGATATGAAAGACCAGTATGGGAGAAAGATAGAATACTTAAGGATTTCCGTAACAGATTTCTGCAACCTGAAGTGCATCTACTGTAATCCGGATGGGAAATACCTCAATGACAATCCCTCCAAATACCTGAAGCCTGAGGAGTTCGAGAAGATCGTCAGGTCCATGGCCAAGGAAGGGATCAGGAAGATCAGGATCACCGGAGGAGAACCCCTGGTTCGGCCGGATGTCTGTGAGATCATCGAAAGGATTGCGGGGATTCCCGGAATCGAGGACATCTCCATGACGACCAACGGGATCAACCTGGACAGGATGGCAGAGGACCTGAAGAAGGCCGGACTGAGCAGGCTGAACATCAGCCTCGATACCCTGAAGGAAGACAAGTTCAGGTACATCACCGGCGGCGGAGACATCGCGAAGACGATGAACGGAATCAGGAAAGCCCTGGAGCTCGGGATGACCCCGGTGAAGATCAACACCGTCCTCGTGAGAGGGGTCAACGATGATGAGATCGACGACCTCATCGCCCTGTCCAAGGATGAACCGATCCAGGTCCGTTTCATCGAGCTTATGCCGATCGGGTTCTTCGGAGAAGCGAACGCCGAGAAGATCATCTATTCGGATGAGATCATCGCGGCAAGACCACATCTGAAGTTCCAGGAACGTTCGGACAAGGGAGCGCCTGCGACGTACTACACGATCGACGGGCATAAAGGCAAGGTGGGGTTCATCTCCGCCATGAGCCATAAGTTCTGCGGAGACTGCAACAGGATCCGGCTGACTTCCGATGGGAAGATCAGGCCGTGCCTTGGAAACAACGGAGAGATCGACATCAGGGGATTCCTGAACCTGGAACCGGAAGAGATGGACCAGAAAATCAGGGAGATCATCTACAAGAAGCCAAGAGGACACAATTTCGGAGAGGGGTTCACCTCCTCACGCAAGATGAACGGGATCGGAGGTTAAGCATGGAACTGACACATATCGACGAAAAAGGGAATGCACGGATGGTGGATGTCTCAGGAAAGAACCATACCGTGAGGGAGGCCGTGGCATCCGCCAGGGTACTCATGAATAAGGAGACACTTGGCCTCATCATCGCAGGGAACCTTCCCAAAGGGGATGTCCTCTCGACGGCGAGGATCGCAGGCATCATGGCGGCCAAGGACACGTACCGGCTGATCCCCATGTGCCACAACCTCCCGCTGGACGCGGTGACCGTGGATCTTGTCGCGGACGAGGAGAGGCATGCCATCGGGATCCGGGCCACCGTAAGGTGCGTCTGGAAGACAGGCGTCGAGATGGAAGCCCTTACAGCGGCATCCGTGGCGGCGCTCACCGTATTTGACATGTGCAAGGCCGTGGACAAGACCATGGTCATCGAGGATATCAAGGTGCTAAAGAAGACCGGAGGAAAATCCGGCACGTTCGAGAGAGAATAAGGGGGACAACAACATGGCAAAGATAACAGCAATCAATATCAGTGAGACAAAAGGGGTCATCAAGACGCCGATCGAATATGGGGAATTCATCGTGGACTTCGGCCTGAAGGGCGACGCCCATGCGGGGAAGTGGCACAGGCAGGTCAGCCTTCTTGCACAGGAGAGCATCGACAAGATGATCGAGAGAGGGGCCTCTGACCTTGTCGCGGGAAATTTCGCGGAGAACCTGACGACAGAAGGCATCGAACTTTTCTCCCTTCCGGTGGGAACGAAGATGGAAATCGGAGAAGTCCTTGCGGAAGTGACCCAGATCGGAAAGCTCTGCCATAAGGGCTGCGCCATCAGGGACCTCGTGGGCGACTGCATCATGCCAAGGGAAGGCATCTTCGTGAGGGTTATGGAAGGCGGAATCATCCGTCCTGGAGATGAGATCAAGATCCTGAGCTACGGGACCGGCCTCAATATCATCAGCTAGAAATAAGTCGTACAGCCATAGGGAGTTTTGAAAAACTGACTGGGAGGTGTACCATGGAGAAAAGGTATGAACGGAATATCGGGATGCTTACGGTGGAGGAGATGGAGAAACTCAGGAAGAGCAGGGTCTGCGTCGTCGGATGCGGCGGCCTGGGTGGATACATCATCGAGATGCTTGCAAGGCTTGGGGTAGGGCATCTCACCGTCCTGGATGGGGATGTCTTCGATGAGACGAACCTCAACAGGCAGCTTTATTCGGAAGAATCCACGATAGGCAGGAGCAAGGCGCTGCAGGCGAAGGAAAGGGTGTCGCGGATCAACAGCGGAGTCACTGTGGAGGCGCATATCCTGACCCTTTCCGAGGACAACGCCCCGGATATCCTGAAAGGACACGATCTTGTCATCGATGCCGTGGACAGCATAGCGGCCAGATGCATGCTCCAGGACGTCTGTCAGGAGGCTGGAATCCCATTCATCCATGGCGCTATCGCAGGCTGGTACGGACAGGTCACCACCATCTACCCTGGAGACAGGACGCTTGACCTTCTGTATGCCCAGGGGACAAGGAAGGAGAAAGGGATCGAGAAGCTTCTCGGGAACCCTTCCTTCACACCAGCCCTCGTCGCCTCCATCGAGGTCAGCGAAGCGCTTAAGGTCCTGATTGGAAGAGGGGAGACCCTGAGGAAACGGGTGCTCTATATCGATACCCTGGTCCAGGAATACAATGTGGTGGAACTGGAATCCTGACCACAATAAAAAGTCTTCACCCTTAAGGGTGGAGACTTTTTTGTCTTCATTCCATGATTCCATTCTTGTGGATTCCGATCATCCGGTGCCGCTTGTGGGGATATGGTGTTCCTGATGATTCAAATGCTACAGCTTCTCAATCTCATA
>DATISI010000269.1:0-2363 GCA_035581745.1 Clostridiaceae bacterium | reverse complement strand
ACCGGGTCACAAGTGACACCGCCTGTACCATTTCACGTTATCCTACTGTAAACTTTGCTCTTTGGGATTTCCGTGGTTTCCATGATGGTCCTCATGGGTGATCCCCCTCCGACCAGGGTCAGTCCATGATGCGGACGGGGGTGAAATCAATGTAGTCACAGGACGTCAGGATATACTCCGTCCCCTGACGTTCACCGGTCATCACGCGCTTCAGCGCGACTCCGTGAAGATGTCCGTAGATGACCTTCTCCACGCCGTATTCCTCGAAGAGGTCTGTGAACGGGGAATCCTGGAAGGTCTCATTGGTTGGCGGATAATGGATCATCACGATGAATTTCCGGTATCCCGCCTTCTTCGCACTGTCGAGGGACAGCCTCATCCTGATGAGCTCGCGCTCGAAGATCTTCCTGTCCTTCTCCTCGTCGAAGATGCCGCTTCCCGGGCACACCCAGCCCCTTGACCCGCAGATGGCATAGTCACCGTAGGCGAAGTGGTTGTTCTGGATGAAGTCCATGTCCTCATACATCTTGTTGAGCTTGGTGATGCTTCCCCACCAGTAATCGTGGTTCCCCTTGATGAGGATCTTCCTTCCGGGAAGGTTGTGGAGATACTCCAGCTCCTTCAGGCCGCTGTCCATCCGGAGCGCCCAGGAGAGGTCGCCTGCGACGAGCACGGTGTCCTCTTCCTTCACGATCCTTCTCCAGTTCTCCTCGATCTTGATCTGGTGATCCTTCCAGATTTCCGAGAAGATGTCCATTGGCTTGTCCCCATCCATGGAGAGATGGAGGTCTGAGAGCGCATATAGCGCCATTATTTTACCATGAGGATTCTGTAGAAATGTTTCTTTCCTTTTTTAACCAGTACAGAATCCTCTTTGAAATCGGAAGCCTTCAGTCTGAACATGGGATCCGTTACTTTTTCACTGTTCAGTGAGACGCCTCCCTGCTGGATGTTCCTTCTTCCTTCTGCCTTGGAGGGGAATACCCCGCCGGTCACCAGGATGTCCAGGAGGTTGCCTTCAAGGTCCGCCTCGCTGATTTCGATGGTCGGGACATTCTCCATGTCTGTGCCCTGGCCGAACAACGCTTCAGCAGCGCCTTTAGCCTTTTCCGCCTCTTCTTCGCTATGGACGAGCTTGGTGATCTCGAAAGCGAGGAGCTTCTTGTATTCGTTGATGTTCACGCCTTCTTCCTTCTCCATGCGCTCGATCTCGTCGATCGGAACGAAGGTGAGGAGTTTCAGGCACTTGAAGACATCCCTGTCATCGACGTTCCTCCAGTACTGGTAGAACTCGTATGGGGTCGTCTTCTCTGGGTCAAGCCAGAGGGCACCGTTCACGGTCTTCCCCATCTTCTGGCCCTCGGATTTCGTGAGCAGGGTGCAGGTCATGGCATAGGCTGGCTTCCTTTCCTTTCGTCTGATCAGGTCTGCTCCAGCGATCATGTTCGACCATTGGTCGTCCCCACCGAGCTGCATGGTGCAGCCGTAGTTCTGGTTCAGGTACAGGAAATCATAGCCCTGCATCAGCATGTAGTTGAACTCGAGGAAGGAAAGTCCCTTCTCCAGTCTCTGCTTGATGCTTTCCGCCCTGAGCATGTTATTCACGGAGAAGTGAACCCCGATATCCCTGAGGAAATCCACATAGTTCAGGTTCAGGAGCCAGTCCGCGTTGTTGGCCATGATGGCCTTGTCCTCGCCGAAGTCGATGAACTTCGCCATCTGCTTCTTGATGGACTGCGCATTGCTCTCTATGGTCTCTTTTGTCATCATCGACCGCATGTCGGTCTTTCCTGACGGGTCTCCGACCATTGCCGTTCCGCCGCCAAGGAGGGCGATAGGCCTGTGGCCTGCCCGCTGCATGTGGGCCATGAACATCATCGCGATGAAGTGCCCTACATGGAGGCTGTCCGCTGTCGGATCGAATCCGATATAGAAGGTGACTCTCTCCTTTTCCAGCTGCTCCCTGATTTCATCCTCATGGGTCATCTGTTTGATATATCCTCTTCTCTGAAGCTCTTCAAAAACACTCATCCTAATTTCCTCCTGTTTCTCTCGTTATCCTTACTAGTATATATTCTTCTTCGTGATTTGTGAATAGGAGCGGCAGTTTTCCTTCCTTTTCCTTCCTTATATCTGATCCCTAGAAATTCGGCTTCAGCCCCATCTCCACCGGAATACCCAGAAGCATTACGATCACGCAGGAAAGTCTTCAGTTTTTTTGTGCAGACCCTGACTATTATCTACAGGGCAACCCCCAAAGCCTGATTATCATCAGAATTGCAGATGGATTAAACCAATTGAAGATCAGGATCCCAAAAACAGGACAAATTAAAAAGCTCCCGAAGGAGCTTTTACTATAAAGG
>DATISI010000268.1:0-2418 GCA_035581745.1 Clostridiaceae bacterium | reverse complement strand
GGCCGTCTGGCGGCCAGCTACCCTCGCCCGGGAGAGCACCCTGTCGATAAGGACCACCAGCATGACGTTCATGGCGCCCGCCGGAAGGACAACACCCATGAAGAGGACCATGAAGGGTGCTGGAAGGGAGAAGAGCAGGAGAGCGCTTCCGAGGAAGATCGTCCCGCTCACGACGGTACCGATGGCGGAAACCACCGCGAGCCTGAGGACACCGTTCTTCATGTGGCGCATCATATGGAAAAGCTGGAAGACGACAATCGCGGTCAGCGTCTTGTCGATGACGCTTGGGATCTGTCCCATGGGGAAGACCGTCGTCATGGCGCTGAGGAGGCCCGCCGTAAGGCCGATGGCCACCGTCCCCTTCCGGTCATTGACGTAGAGGATGGCGAGGAACATCATGGCAAGGTTCGGCGATGGCTTCATGTTGCCTAAGGGAAGCCCCGGCATGAGCTGATGGAGGATGAATCCTACGGATAGGAACAGTGCTGCTGTGACCATTTTCTTTGTGTTCATTGTGTTTACTCCTTCTTTTGTGCATATTTTGACTGGGTTCACGATCATGGAACACCTTGGCATCCCACCATGCTGGTCTGTCCTCTTCTGTCTTTCAGAGCATCCTCTTCACCTCCCTTCCAGATTTTTGTGCAAATAAAAAAGCCCCGTCCTATAAAACTATAGGACGAAGCTTGCACTTCGCGGTACCACCTAAATTACACCTGTCACAGTGTCACTCAACTTCAGATACGAATATATCCTATCCCTTGTATCGGCGGGCTCCCGTCAGTGACTACTCTCTTGCGATTTCGGACTGCTTCTACCTGGTCCATTCCTGCAGATGTCCACTACCGGTATCCCACCACCACCGGTTCTCTTGAAATGACCTTCCTGAAGTACTCTTCCAGATTCTCGAATTCATATTCAACATTTTTATCATTATATGCTGTGTCTTGTGAAAAATCAAGAAAAATCTGAAGATTCCTCAACAGCCCCCTCTTCGTCCTTCGCACACAAAAGTCCTGCCATAACGGACAACGCTCATTCTCCTAAGGGATCCTCCCCGATAAGGAACCCATCAGTTATCCAGGATCCCCCGCCGGGACACTTTCCTGCCCATGCCACGGAGAGCACATCTGAGCCACCCTGGAGGCACCTGCTCGAGAAATGGAACCGTCACGCTGGAGCCGCTCTGAAGACACGATGCGACTCTGAAGAAACCTTGTGAGACTCCGGAGTCAGGAAAAGCAGGGACAAGCCCTGCTTAAATGATTTTCAAGATATTATTTGCCCAGGATTACCTTGAGCTTCTCCATGAAGGCGATGTTGTTCTCCATGGTGGAGATGGAGATCCTGAGGAATCCAGGGATTCCGAGGAAAGCGCCAGGTCTCACGATGTAGCCCGCCTTCATGAGCTCCTGGAATACCCTCATATCGTCCTCGAGGAGGTTGACCAGGATGAAGTTGGCATCTGTGACCACATAAGGCAGTCCCATCTTCTCGAATTCGCTGTAGAAGAAGTTCTTCCCCTTGGCATTCTCTGTCGTCACCATGTCGAGGAACGCGCTGTCATTGAGGGCGGTCACCGCGGCAATCTGCGCGAAGAGGTTGACATCGAAAGGATTGACCACACGGTTGAAATACTCCACGAGCGTCTTGTCCGCGAAGCCGTATCCGACTCTGAGTCCTGCCATTCCGTAGGCCTTGGAGAAGGTCCTGAGGATGATGAGGTTCTTGTACCTGTCCAGGTAGTCGAGTCCCTCGAAGCTGTCCTCTCTCGTCACGAATTCCGTATAGGCCTCGTCCAGGATGACCAGACAGGTCTGTGGTGTGTTCTCGAGCACCCATTCGATCTCCGCTTTCCCCAAAGAGGAGCCTGTTGGGTTGTTCGGCGTGCAGATATAGAGGATCCTTGTCCTGTCGGTTATCCTCGACACCATGTCCCTGGTATCCAGGACATAGTCAGGCATGGGTGACTTTACCGTCACCGCGCCCATGAGCTGTGCGTTGTCCTCATATCTCGAGAAGGAATGGACACCCATGACAATCTCATCGCCCGGCTGTAGCACGGTTGAAGAGATCACCTTGATCAGGGAATCGGAGCCGCCTCCGATGAAGATGGAATCCATGTCCCTGCCGGTCATCCTGCTCAGTTCCGCCCTCAGGTCATAGTTGCCCGAATCCGGATACAGGAAGGTGGAGTCGACCGTCTCCCTCAGGACCTGCTTCACCTTCTCACTTGTTCCGAAGGGGTTCTCGTTGGACGCCATCTTGATGACCTCGTCCAGCCCCAGTTCCCGCTTCACCTCGCTGATGGGTTTCCCCGCGATATACCGTTTCATTCCCTTGACTTCATTTCTTACCAATTTTTCCATCGTTTTCCCCCGAATCATCAATTTGCAATTAATAAGCTGCAATGCTTTA
>DATISI010000267.1:0-5599 GCA_035581745.1 Clostridiaceae bacterium | reverse complement strand
AGCATCTCCTGTGACATCGATGGAAGACCGAAGCATTTCTATTCCATCTACAGGAAGATGATGGCCCAGTCCAAGGGGATCGACCAGATTTTCGACCTCACCGCGATCCGCGTCATCGTGGACAGCATCAAGGACTGCTATGCGGCACTTGGCATCGTCCATACGATCTACAAGCCGATTCCGGGAAGGTTCAAGGACTATATCGCCATGCCGAAACCGAACATGTACCAGAGTCTCCATACGACCGTGATCGGACCTCAGGGGAAGCCCTTCGAGATCCAGATCCGGACCTATGAGATGCACAAGGTAGCGGAATACGGTATCGCGGCACACTGGAAGTATAAGGAGACCGGGACATCGAAGGAAGGCCCGAAGGATTCCAAGGATTCCTTCGAGCAGAATGTCGTGTGGATCAGGGATATGCTGGAATGGCAGAAAGAGACCTCCGATGCGGAAGAGTTCATGGAAGCCTTCAAGATCGACCTCTTCGCGGATGAGATCTTCGTGTTCACCCCGAAAGGGGAGGTCATCAACCTGCCTCAGGCAGCTACGCCCATCGATTTCGCCTACAGGATCCATACCGATATCGGCAACAGGACGGTAGGGGCGAAGGTCAATGGAAACATGGTCACCCTGGACTACAGGCTGAAGACAGGAGAGATCGTCGATATCATCACCTCCTCCAAACCGAAGGGGCCGAATATCGACTGGCTGAACATCGCCACCTCCAACCAGGCCAAAACCAAGATCAAGGCCTGGTTCAAGAAGGAGCGGCGTGAGGACAACCTCCAGAGAGGAAAAGAGCTTCTGGAGAAGGAGGCGAAGAAACAGGACAGGAACTTTGCGGACATCGCCAAAGGGGAGATGCTGGACAAGCTGATCCGGCGCTACCATGGGAACAGCATAGAGGACCTCTATGTCGTGGTCGGTGCGAACCAGGTCCTTCCATCGCTCATTGTCAGCGCGCTCAAGGAAGCTGTCGAGGAAGGGATCAAGGCGAAGCAGAACGAGGACAACCTCACTTCCCTGAAGAACGCGGAGAAGCAGATCGAGGCCTCGAAGAAGAAGGCCAAGGAAAAACAGCCCAAATCGTTCTTCGGCGTGAGGGTCACCGGGATGAACAACGTCCAGGTGCGGTTCGCGAAGTGCTGCAATCCTCTACCAGGAGACAGCATCGTCGGCTACATCACGAACTTCCGGGGGATTTCCATCCATAGGAAGGATTGTCCGAACCTGCTCAGCCTGAACATCGACGACGAGCACAGGATGATCGATGTCGAATGGGAGAACGAGAACAAGGAACTCTACAGCGCGAGGATCCAGATCAACGCGATGGACAGACCCAATCTTGTCACGGATGTCATGATGATTGTCACAGACCTGAAGATCCCACTGAATGCCATCGATGCGGAGACGAAGAAGGACGGGTCCTCCGTTCTCCATATCTCCCTCCTCATCAAGGATTCGAACCTCCTCAACGAGGTCATGAAGAGGCTGAGGAAAATCGAGAATGTCATCGAGGTCTTCAGGATTTAGTAGAATGAAGGAGCAGCAGAGATGAGAGCAGTCGTACAGAAAGTAACATCCTCCAGTGTCCGGGTGGACGGAAAGACCATAGGAGAAATCGGAAAGGGCTTCAATGTCCTGGTCGGGATCTCCTGTGAGGACACGCCCCAGGACCTGGCCTATATCGAGGAAAAGGTTGCCGGACTCCGGGTCTTTGCGGATTCTGAGGACAAGATGAACCTTTCCCTGAAGGAAATCGGAGGAGAGATCCTCCTCATCTCCCAGTTCACCCTCTATGGCGATGCCAGGAGAGGGAAGCGGCCCAGCTTCATCCAGGCGGCAAAAGGCGAGGAAGCGAAGAAGCTTTTCGACACGCTGGCGGAGAACCTGAGGAACAGGGGATTCCGTGTGGAGACGGGAGAATTCGGGGCCTTCATGGAAGTGTCCATCGTGAACGACGGACCGGTCACCATCCTTCTGGACAGCACAAAGTCCTTCTAACACGAGAAAGTGAGGTATACCTATGATCGTCAAGAGAATTGTCCTCGGTGACTACCGGGAGAACGCCTATATCGCCTATGATGAGGAGACCATGGAAGGGTTCATCGTCGATCCGGGCGATGAAGGGGAAAGTGTCTGCGCTTATGTCG
Organism: Clostridiaceae bacterium; assembly: GCA_035581745.1. GTDB lineage: Bacteria > Bacillota > Clostridia > Clostridiales > Clostridiaceae > Youngiibacter. The sequence goes on along the minus strand of DATISI010000267.1, from coordinate 3,443 downwards.
AGGAACTCGGCGTGAAACCGCAGTTCATCCTCCTCACCCACGGACATGTCGACCACATCTCCGCGGTGGACACCGTGCGTGACCATTTCGGGATCCCTACCTATATCTCCAGGACGGAAATGGACTACATCGACAGGGGCATCATGGTCTTCGGGAAGATGCGGGATAGTGAAAACTTCGTGGAGCATGGGGACACCATAGATTTCGCAGGAAAGAAGATCGAGGTCATCGGAACACCCGGCCATACCGCAGGGGGCGTCTGCTTCCTGGTCGAAGGCATCCTGTTCGCAGGAGACACGCTGTTCAATGGATCCATCGGAAGGACAGACCTTCCCGGTGGGGATTTCGACCAGCTGATCACATCCATCAAAACCAGGCTGCTCACGCTGCCTGATGACACCGTTGTCCTTTCCGGACACGAACGGGAGACGACGATTGGACGGGAGAAGCGTTTCAACGGATATCTGACTTAGGAGAGAACATGCTTAGAATAGAATGTGCAGAAAACATCAGACACCATGTCTACCATATCGCCTCCCTGTACTATCCCTTCGAGGAGATTGTCTTCCATGCGGAGGAGAATGACCTTTCTGTGCACCTTGAGGAGAACAGACTCTGCATCGGATTATTCGGTGCGGAGTATCTTTATCCGTACACGGAACCGGATGACATCAGGCGAAGCCTTTTCCTGCTGCTCCGGGAACATACCGGGAAGATCCTTCCCTGGGGGATCCTCGTGGGGGTAAGACCGTCGAAGATTGCCCTGCGCCTTCTTGGAGAAGGAATGCAGCGGGATGCGGTGGAGAAGACCATGATGGAACGCTACCTCGTGAGGCAGGACAAGGCGGAGCTCTCCATCACGGTGGCAGGGACAGAGAAGGCGCTCCTAAGGGACGTCGGGACAGGGAATACCGCCAGCATCTATATCGGCATGCCCTTCTGCCCCACGCGGTGCGTCTACTGTTCTTTCGCATCCAATCCGATCAAGGGAAATAGATACGTCTCGGACTATATCACTTATCTCAAGATGGAGATCGATATGGTGCGGGCGCATGTGGACAGGAAGGGCATCCGGCTGAACACGCTGTATTTCGGAGGGGGAACCCCGACAGCCGTGAACGATGAGCAGTTCCGGGACATCATGGAACATCTCCACAAAAGTCTCGTCGAGGGACGGGACCTCCTGGAATTCACCGTGGAGGCCGGCCGTGTGGACAGTCTGGATGAATACAAGCTGAAAGTCATGAAGGAATTCGGTGTGGACCGGATCTCCATCAATCCCCAGACGATGAATGACGATACGCTCCGGCTCATTGGCCGGAACCATGATTCCGGAACTCTGGTGTCAATGTTCCACATGGCGCGGAGCCTCGGTTTCGACAACATCAACATGGATATCATCGTCGGACTTCCGGGTGAAGGCCTTCCTGAGATCCGCCATACCCTGGAGGAAATCGCGAAGCTTCAGCCGGAGAGTCTTACCGTCCACGGGCTCGCCCTGAAAAGGGCATCGAGGCTCTATGACGACTTCCTGGAGAACGGCAGGTTCAGGATGAAGCCCCAGGAGGAGCTCATCGCGATGTACGACCTGACAAGGGCGTATGCGAAAGCGCTTGGACTCCATCCCTACTATATGTACAGGCAGAAGAACACGGTGGGGAACATGGAGAACATCGGCTATTCGAAGCCAGGGAGGGAGAACCTCTACAATGTCATCATGATCGAGGAGGTGGAGGACATCATCGCCCTGGGCGCGGATGCCATCTCGAAGAAGGTCAAAGGCACGAAATATGAAAGGTTCGCGAACCACAAGGATGTCCATGAATACCTCGCGGACTTCACAGATGCAATGGATAAAAAACTCAGGTTCCTAGAACCCAAGGAGGATTAACAATGGCGATACAGGCCCCAAAAGGCACCAAGGACATGCTTCCACAGGATGCATACAAATGGCACTTCATCGAGAATAAATTCAGGAACCTCACAGAGGAATATGGTTTCAGGGAGATCAGGACACCGATTTTCGAATCGACTGAACTGTTCCTGAGAGGTGTCGGAGAGACCACGGATGTGGTCCAGAAGGAGATGTACACCTTCAATGACAAGGGGGGAAGGAGCATCACCCTGAAGGCTGAAGGAACCGCACCAGCGGTCCGTGCCTTCATCGAATCCTCCCTCTATGCGGACGTCCAGCCGACCAAGCTCTACTATTTCACACCGGTTTTCCGGTATGAGAACGTGCAGAAGGGAAGGCTCAGGCAGCACCACCAGTTCGGTATCGAGGTCTTCGGTGCGCAGAATCCGTCTGTGGACGCCGAGGTCATCTCGCTTGCCATGCGTGCGTTCAGCGAGTTCGGGATCAAAGGGCTGAGGCTGAAGATCAATTCCATCGGCCATCCGGAATGCAGGACGGCTTACAACAAGACGCTCAAGGATTACCTGGAACCGAAGTATGAAGGCCTCTGCAGCACATGCAAGGAACGTTATGAGAAGAACCCCATGCGGATCATCGACTGCAAGGTCAAGAGCTGCCAGGAACTCATCAAGGACGCTCCGCTCATCCTCGACCACATCTGTGAGGAGTGCAGTGACCACTTCGAGGGTCTCAAGAAGTATCTTACGGCCATGGGCATCGACTATGTCGTTGACCCCAAGATTGTCCGTGGACTGGACTATTACTCCAAGACGGTATTCGAGATCGTGAATGACGAGATCACCGTATGCGGAGGCGGAAGGTACGACTACCTCATTGAAGGGATTGGCGGACCCAAGATGCCTGCGGTCGGATTCGGACTTGGCCTGGAAAGGCTGCTGCTCACGCTGGAATCCGAAGGGATCGCCATCGAAGAGCCAGAACGGTTCGACCTCTTCATCTGCACCATGGGGGAGGAAGCCTCTCAGAAGGCGGCAGGACTTGCCTATGGATTGCGCAAGCTTGGCGTGAAGGTCGACACTGACCACATGGGCAAGAGCCTCAAAGCACAGATGAAGTATGCGGACAAGCTGAATGCGAAGTTCACCATGATCATCGGGGAGAATGAACTCACCGAGAATGAAGTGGTGCTGAAGAACATGAGAAACAGGGAACAGGTCAAAGTGAACCTGGTTCCGGAAAATATCCTGGAAGGGATGAGGTAGGAGAAGAATTATGGGTGAAATGTTAGGGAATTTCAAAAGGACCCATATGCTGGGTCTCGTCAGAGAAACGCATATCGGGGAAGAGATCGTCGTCATGGGATGGGTGGCCAAGAAAAGGAACCTGGGCTCCCTCATCTTCTGCGACATGAGAGACAGGGAGGGCATCCTTCAGGTTGTCTTCCAGGAGGAGACCTCCAAAGAGGCGTATGAGAAAGCGGATACGCTGAGAAGCGAGTACTGCATCGCGGTCAGGGGAACTGTCCGTGCGAGGGAATCCGTGAATGACTCCATTCCGACGGGACAGG
>DATISI010000266.1:0-7942 GCA_035581745.1 Clostridiaceae bacterium | reverse complement strand
GAGGGTCGCGGTGTCCAGTTCAATAGTCGTCGAACCGAATATCTTCCTCATGGATGAGCCGATCTCGAAACTTGACGCGAAACTCAGGGTGTCGATGCGTACCGAACTGAAGAACATCCACAAGAAACAGCATTCGACCAGCATCTTCGTCACCCATGACCAGTCCGAGGCCATGAGCATGGCGGACCGGATTGTCGTCATGTACCAGGGGAAGATCGAACAGATCGGGACCCCGATCGAGGTGTACGAGGACAGCGCAACCAAATTCGTGGCCGAATTCATCGGAACGCCTCCGACCAATTTCTTCAAGGCCACCGTCAAGGATGTCAAGGGCAAGCTGCATGCGGTCAACGACGAATTCGAGTATCTCATTCCTGAAGAGCTCCAGGAGCCCATGCGGAGCTACGTAGGAAAAGAAGTGGATATGGGCATAAGACCAGAATTCCTCGAGGTGTCCCCGAATCTCGAGAAGACGGAAGGATACCTCTGTGATGCGGTGATCAACTTCGTCGAACCCCAGGGATCCCACTCCATCCTCATCACGAACATTGGCGATTCTGAAGTGAAGATCCATACCATCGAGCACATGTACATGAAACCAGAGACGGAGGTCGTCCTGAATATCAGTCCCGGAAAAGTCATGTTCTTCGATGTCGAGACGACAAAGCGGGTCAAATAGAAAAGGAGCAGATTATGGATAAACTGATTGTTGTAGCATCCACCCACTGGGACAGGGAGTGGTACAGGACCTTCCAGGATTTCCAGATCAGGCTATGCGACCTGGTGAACCAGGTCCTCGACCTCCTGGAGAAGGACGAGGAATTCCTCTGCTATACCTTCGACGGACAGGCGGTGGTCCTGGATGACTACCTGGAGATTTTCCCGGAGAACGAGGAGCGCATCCGGACGCTCGTGAAGGAGGGGAGGCTGGTCTTCGGTCCCCTCTACAACCTTCCCGATGAGTTCCTGTCAGGAGGCGAAGGCCTCATCCGGAACTTCCTCATCGGGGACGAGATGTGCAGGATGATCGGTGGGAAGATGAATGCAGGCTATGTGCCTGACAATTTCGGACATATCTCCCAGCTTCCCCAGATCCTTCGCGGTGTGGGGCTCGATACCGTGTTCTTCTTCAGGGGGACGAACATCGAGACCCTGAAGAAGAAGGAATTCTACTGGACGGCACCGGACGGGTCCAGTGTCCTTGGGGAGTACATGCTCCTGGGGTACTGGAGCTTGAAGAGCTGGGGGGACCTCGGCGTCTCTGTCGAGGACCATTTCCTCACGGCCTACAACGCGCTGAAGACGACTTCCCGGCTGGGCACCGTCCTCCTCATCAACGGTTCCGACCACCTCTATCAGGATCCGGATTTCACGAAGAAGCTGAAGACGGTCAGGGCCGCTTTTCCTGACCTCTCGATCCTCAACGGTTCCATCGAGGATTATGCCGACCTTGCGAAGGCAGCGGCGAAAGACGTGACGGACCTGCCCGTCATCCACGGGGAGTTGAGGGACTTCAGGTATGGACCTGACCCGACTTCTGTGACCTCCAGCCGCTCCCCGCTGAAACGGCTCCTGTTCGTAACGCTCGCTGAAATCGAACGCTATGCGGAACCGCTCGCGTCCATGGCCGCATCCTTCCCTGGCAGTGAGGCTTATCCCAGTGGATTCTTCAGGAAAATCTGGAAGCGCATGCTGACATCACTCGCCCATGACGGCATCGCCGGGTGTTCCATCGACGATGTCATGAAGGACATCGAGACCTACATCGTCCATGCCAGACAGACCACAAGACGGATCGTCCAGCTGAAGCTCGAGGAACTCGTGGGAAGGCTGGATACCAGGCAGCTCGGCGAGGACGAGCAGTACCTTGTGCTCTACAACCCCCATCCTTTCACCTATACCGGAATCACAAGGCAGAGGATCGCCATCGCGAAAGGGGAGCCGGGCTATAAGGATTTCAGGATCAGGGACATTGAAGGCCGGGAAATCCCCTATGAGCTCGTCTCCGTATCCGAGGATATCGTCACCCAGGAATACCTCTACAGCAGCAAGGAAGGGAAACACCGGACGGTCTATGAGGTCCTTTTCCGGGTCGAGGACCTTCCGCCGATGGGCATACATCCGTATGTGGTGGTGAAGAGCAGGATGCTGGACAAACGGCTGGATGAACGCTATGTCAGGCTGCAGGGGTCCCATCCCACCATCGAGAACCAGTTCTACCGGATCCGCGTGAATGCCGATGCGAGCATCAGTGTCCTGGACCGCGAGAGCGGGAAGTGGCATGAGAACCTCAACGCCTATGTCGGAAGAGGGGAAGTCGGGGACGAATACCAGCATGTATCACCGCTGTTCGACCTCCATACCTTCGCGGAACTGCGCAGCGTCGCCGTGGTGAACAACGCCCCACTGTCACAGCGGCTCAGGATCACAGCGGAGATGCTCATTCCTGATGGCATGGACAAGCGGATGATCGGAAGAGGGAAAGAACGCAAAGTTTGCAGGATCGAGACCGATGTCGCCATCTATGAAGGGGTGAAGCGGATCGACATCGATGTGGTGATCGACAACCCCTCATCGGACCATATCCTCTACGCCAAATTCCCCACATCCTTCGATGAAGGCAGGGACTACTCTTACGTGTCCTTCGATGAGGTCGTGAGGGACAACAGGATCCTGGGGTTCGACCCCAGGCTGAAATCCACGCAGTCCCTCCTGAAACCCATGCAGAAATATGCAGGTGTAAGGGGAAGGGACGGGAACATGAACATCGCAGCGAAAGGGATCTATGAGTACCATACCAAAGAGACCGCGGAGGGGATGGACTTCTACGTGACCCTGCTCCGGAGCACGAGCTACCTCTTCCATGGGCTTCCGCTTTCATGGCTGGACCTGCAGCATACCACGACCCCGGTCGTGGCAACGGCGGGGTCGAAGGAACTGGGGAAATCCGCACTGAAATATGCGCTGTTCCTCAACGTGGAGAAGATCGCGAAGGATGCGGAGACCTACCTCTATCCGCTGTGGGGGATCGACGTGATCCGGAACGTGGAAGCGGAACGGGAGGTCATTCACGATGCGAAGACAGAGCATGGCTTCTCCTTCATCCGGATCGACAGCGAAGACATCATCCTCAGTGCGATGAAGAAGCCTGAACGTGGCGACGGCGTGCTCGTAAGGTTCTACAACCTCCGTGACGAGCGGGTGGTGACCACCCTCAGGACCCTTCTTGAACTGAAGGACTGCAGATACTGCGACCTGCTGGAGAGGCCGACGGGGCAGGCGGATTTCTCCGGTCATGAGGTGCACCTGGATGTCGGGGCGAAGAAGGTCATGACACTATGGATGGAATGGAGGGAGCAAAATGGACAAGATTAAAGGAAGGCTGGAGTACCTGTACCCCGAACGTCATGAGGAGGTGTACGGGAAGGTCATGGACCTCATTGACAGCTGGAAAGGACGGATCAGGACCAGTTATCCCTGGGTGGACAAGGAGGATGTCGTCCTCATCACCTATGGGGATGCGATCAGGAGGGAGGGAGAGATGCCCCTGAAGACGCTGAAGACCTTCCTCGACAGGGAGCTTGAAGATGCGGTCAGCACGGTGCACATCCTCCCCATGTTCCCCTACACGTCAGACGATGGGTTTTCCGTGTCGGACTTCAGGGAGATCAATCCTGAATTCGGAACCTGGGAGGATATCGAGCGTCTTGGAGAGAACTACGACCTGATGTTTGATGCGGTGATCAACCATGCCTCGGTCTCGAGCAGGTACTTCAGGGAATTCCTCAAGGGAACGGAAGGGTACCGGGACTTCTTCATCGTCGCTGACCCGGACAGGGATTACAGCATGGTCACAAGGCCCAGGGTGCTGCCCCTGCTCACGGTCTTCGAGACGTGGGAAGGGCCGAAGCACATCTGGACGACTTTCAGTGAGGACCAGGTGGATTTCAACTACAAGGATCCCAATGTCCTCCTCGAGATCCTGGACATCCTCCTCCTTTATGCCCAGAAAGGGGCAAGGTTCATCCGGTTCGATGCCATCGGGTTCGCCTGGAAAGAGGAGAACACGACATGCATGCATCTGCCGCAGACCCATGAGCTGGTCAGGCTGATGCGGGAAGTCCTTCAGACCTGTGCTCCGGGATGCACGATCATCACCGAGACGAATGTGCCCCACAAGGACAATATCAGCTATTTCGGGAACGGCTATGACGAGGCCGGACTGGTCTACCAGTTCCCGCTGCCTCCCCTGACCCTGCATTCGTATATCAGCGGAAGCGCAAAAGCGCTTTCAGATTGGGCGGCCTCCCTGGAAGCGACGACAGAAGGGACCACCTATTTCAATTTCCTCGCCTCCCATGACGGGATCGGGATGCGCCCTGCGGAGGGCCTTCTCAGCCCGGAGCAGGTGGACATCATGGTGGACACTGTGCTGAAGCGGGGTGGACAGGTGGGTTACCGGTCCATGCCGGACGGGACTCAGGTGCCTTATGAGCTGAATATCAGCTATGTCGATGCGGTGGCCGGAGATGAGACGGACCCTGAACGGCTGGTCCAGAAATTCATGGGCTCGCAGTGTGTGCTCGCCTCTGTCATGGGCATGCCTGCCATCTACTACCACAGCCTGCTGGGGTCAAGGAACGCCTATGAGGACTACCAGTCCTCAGGAATCAAGCGGAGGATCAACCGGGAGAAACTGGACCTTGACCTCCTCGAACAGGAGATCCAGGACAGGGATTCTGTGAGACGGAAGGTCCTTGACCGATACCGGGAGATGCTGGCCCTGAGGAAACGCCAGGAGGCTTTCTCTCCGAACAGCAGACAGGAAGTCCTCTTCCTCGATGACCGCGTATTTGCCCTCCTGAGGGGAGAGGAAGGGGGAAGGGTCCTCGTCCTCATCAACGTTTCCGGCGAGCACGTTGAGCTTGAGACTTCTTACCATGGCACAGAGCTCTTCAGCGGTTCGAAATGGAAGGGACGGATGGAACTTGAACCTTACTGCTATCACTGGATACGCCTGGAGGAAGACGGACATTCATGACAACAGGACAGAGGGGTATGGTGGAAAGTCAGATTTGGATGACAGCGGGATAAACGGACTTCCCGGGGAAAACCGTGAGATTGGAGGAGATGGAGATGGACGGGACAGGAATGATGGAGAAGAAGAAAATAGGCTACTCTCCGGATCTTGAGCGGGGGATGTATTTCGACAAGAGGACCTATCAGGACAATGCCCTTGAGGATTTTGAGACCCTCAGGGAAAAGCTTCCTCAACCTGTGCTCCCTGGGAAAGCGGAATGGACAGCCTGCTACGACTATGCGGTGGCGGTCCTGTTCTCGAACCGGCATGTCCCGACCCCGCAGTCGGGGTTTGTCAGCAATTTCGTGGATGCCGCCTTCAATGAGGATATCTTCCTCTGGGACACCTGTTTCATGACCCTGTTCTGCAACCTCTTCCATCCCCACATTCCTGGAATACGGTCCCTCGACAACTTCTATTGCAAACAGTTCGAGGATGGGGAGATCCCGAGGGAGATTGTGCGGGACACGGGGAAGGATTTCCTCCTATGGGTGAACACTTCGGATATGCCGCTCTACTCCTATTTCCACAGCCATTACGGGCACAGGAGGCTGAGGGAGATGGAAGCGCTCCCCTATGAATCGCTGTACAAGCCGCAGATGGGAAGGACGATCGAGAACAACCCCTACCTCACCCTGGACAACCTGAACCACCCCATCCTCGCTTTCGCGGACTGGGAAAGCTACTGCCATACGGGCGATGTCGACAGGCTGGAGCACGTTCTGGAACCCCTCTCCCGGTATTACAGCGCCATGAAGTACCATCTGCGCCATGTCAGCGGACTTTACGTCACGGACTGGGCCAGCATGGACAATTCTCCACGCAACCTGCGCATGGGTCTTGCGCTGGACACCAGCAGCGAGATGGCCCTTTTCGCGCGCAATCTCCTGGACATCATGCGCGTGCTTGAGCGGGAACGTGGACTGCACCCTGGGGAAAGGGCAGGAGAGCTTGAGGGCGATTTCAGGGAACTGGTGGACAGGATCAATGCGGACATGTGGGACGAGGAGACTGGCTTCTACCATGACCTCACCTTCGACGGGGAATGTGTAAAGGTGAAGACCATCGCGGCGTTCTGGACGCTCCTTGCAGGTATCGCGGGAGGAGACCGTGCCGAGCGTCTCTTTGGATGGCTGAAGGATACGGGGACCTTCAACCGGCGCCACAGGGTTCCCGTGCTTGCCGCGGATGAACCGGGTTACGACCCGGAAGGCGGCTACTGGAAGGGCTCCGTGTGGGCACCGACCAATGCCATGGTCGTCCTTGGACTTGAGCGGTGTGGAGAAGATGACCTTGCGAAGGAGATCGCCCTGAACCATATCGACATGGTGGCGAAGGTGTTCATGAGGACGGGAACCATCTGGGAGAACTATCCGGCAGATTCCGTCTCCAGCGGGAATGCGGACCACAGGGACTTTGTGGGATGGTCCGGCATCGGCCCCATCATGTTCCTCCTCCGGTATGGCATCGGTCTGCACCCCGATTTGAAGACTGACCGTCTGGTCTGGACGCTGGATGAGGAGATGCTGAGGACGGGAAGCGTCGGATGCCGCAACTACTGGTTCAAAGGGAAGACTGCGGACCTGACCGCAGACCTCAAAGATGAAAGGCTTTCCATCAGGGTGTCTGCACTGCAGGCCTTCGATCTCGAGGTCCGTTTCAGGGACTCGGTCAGGGTCTACCATGTGGACAAGTCACTGGAGGTGGAATGGTGAGGATCGCACTGGACCTTGGCGGAACCCTGATCAAGATCGGATTCTTCGAGGACGGGAAGCCGAATGGCTTCCTGTCCATTCCTGCGCGTTCCGAGGAGACCATCACCATGGTCCTGGACAGGGTGGTGGAAGCGGTGTCGGGAAGGATAGGGGAACGTCTTGTCGACATGGTGGGTCTGGCGACGCCTGGGATTGTCGATTCCGAGGCAAGGAGGATCCTCTCCATCAACAGGAAGTATGCGGATGCGGTGGGATTCGATTTCACCGCCTGGTGCCTGAAGAAGTTCGGCTGTCCCCTCGTGATGGAGAATGACGCGAATGCGGCCCTGCTCGGCGAGGTCTCGAGGGGCTGCGCGATCGGGCAGAGGGATGCCGTCATGATGATCCTCGGGACGGGGATCGGGACAGCAGCCATCATGGACGGAAGGCTTGTCCGGGGACGGCACTTCCAGGCGGGAATCCTTGGCGGACACTTCGTCGTGGACCTCCAGGGCAGGACCTGTACCTGCGGTGGGAAGGGATGCCTGGAGACCCTGGCCGGTTCCGGGGTACTGGAGGACCTGGTCCGAGGAATGCCCGGATTCGAGGAAAGCACCCTGTCACATATGGAATGGACCGGTATGGAAGGCATCATCGCATCCATGGAGAAAGGGGATGGTTTCGCGGCCGGGGTGTTTGATGGGGTGATGGAAGCGCTTGGTGCCGGAATCACCAACCTCGTCCATGCCTATGATCCCGAAGTGGTGATCCTCAGCGGAGGCGTGATGAAGGGAAAGGCGAGGATCCTTCCTGCGCTGGAACTGAAGGTCCGGGAAAGGGTCTGGACACCATGGGGACAGGTGCGGTTCCTGGTCGCGGAGGATCCTGATTCCTCCGTGCTGCTCGGGCTGGCGGCCCGCATGGAGGAAGCGCGATGAGGAGAGGAGCGCTTGAGGGACTTCATAGGATTGCGGTCTACGGGGACAGCCTCTCGACGGGAAGCCATGGAGAAGGAGGATATGTCCCTTCACTTCGGGAAAATCTGAGCCTTGAGGAGGTACAGAATTTCTCGATCGGCTCAAGCGGTCTCGCGGTCGGGACACCCGACTGCATGGTGGAGCTTCTGAGGAAGCCCGGTCGCCTCCCGAAGGGTCCGGACCTTATCCTG
>DATISI010000265.1:0-1625 GCA_035581745.1 Clostridiaceae bacterium | reverse complement strand
ATGAGCCTGGGAGAGGGATACAGAGGCTGAAGACCAGAGCGATGTAGAAAATTAACCGAAAATTATCATAAAACGGCCGTCAAACCCCTTAGAATAAGGTATGAGTTGCAGAGATATCAGGACGCTTCCCCACCTGTCAATCGGTTCCTTACGGACGGAATGGCGGAATCAGGGAGATAAAAGTCCGGATTCTGCATTCCATATCTCCTATGGGATCGACCCCAGTAAAAATCTACGATAAGGAGTAACGAAATGCTACATGTAGGCGTACTATATACACGAAGTGGAACAGGGGAAGTGGACGAGAAGATGGACAGGGAGACCTTCGAGAAGGAGAACATCACCGCGGCGGCTATTGAGCACGCCCTCGAGAAGGGTGGACACCGGGTGACCATGATTCCCGCCACGCTGAACCTTTTGCAGGACATCACGGAAAACAAGGACCTCGACATCGTCTTCAATGCCTGTACCGGAATCCACTCGAAGAGTGAGCAGGCGAATGTCGTGGCGATGCTGGAACTGACCGGGATCCCCTTCATCGGGTCCGGACTGTCCACCCATATCCTGGGCCTCCACAAGGAGATCAGCAAGCGGCTGTTCACGACCTACGGAATCCCAACACCGAAATTCCAGGCGTTCATCACCGGAGACGAGCCTGTCGACCCGAACCTCCGATATCCCCTTATCGTAAAGCCGGAGCATGAAGGCTCCAGTGCAGGGATAGATAAGGCCAGTGTCGTCTTCGAAGAGGATGGACTGAAGGAAAGGGTGCGGATGATCATCTCGCAGTTCCAGCAGCCAGCCCTCGTGGAGGAATTCATCGTCGGTCGGGAATTCACCATCGGTGTGATCGGAAATGACAAGCCCGTCGTGCTTCCCATCCAGGAGACGGTCTATACGAAGGATGAGGAATATGGCGTCATGTCAGACCAGATGAAGAGCGAGGACGACCTGATCCTTGTCTGTCCGGCGAAGATCGATAGGGAGACAGAGGAACAGATGGGGGAATATGCGAAGAAAATCTATACCGCACTGGACTGTAAGGACTATGCCCGAATGGACGTCCGGATGGACGCCGAGGGACGGCTTTACTTCATCGACATCAACACGCTTCCAGGCCTTCGACCGAACTTCAGCGATTTTCCCAATGTCGCGACCAAGGGCGGTTATGACTATGACGGCCTGATCAATGAGATCCTCAACCTGGCCGTCGAAAGGTCCGGGAAGGATTAAGAAAGGCTTGAGCCGAAAGGAATGAGATTATGTTCAAGAAGATACTCAGCATTGTGATCCTCAACTTCATCCGCAAACGGAGGGAGAAGAAGAGACAAAGAAGACAGTATGGAAGGTAGCTGAGGCCGCGCGCCTCAGGAAGATAGAAGAATGGCCTGCGCAGGGATTTCCAGGAATCCACTGCGCAGGTTTTCGCGGGTTTTAGGAGTAGGTTCGTCAGGCTCAGCAGGCCAGGGGATGACGATATCCTGGACAGGATCCGGAAGGCCAAAGGTCCGGACCTCATCGTGAACGACATCCAGGAGATGTCTCCAATCTTTATTTTGTGGGTTCCTCCACGACCAGGACAATCCCTTTCCAGTTGGGTGAATTTATGCGATCAACTGGCATGG
>DATISI010000264.1:0-4127 GCA_035581745.1 Clostridiaceae bacterium | reverse complement strand
GGTCGTAGAACTTCAGGCCGCCGATGATCCGGTCTGGGATCCCGTCACGCATGAAGGCTTCCTCGAAATTCCTCGACTGGGCATTCGTGCGGTAGAGGATGGCGAATTCATTGCACTTCCTTCCTTCCCTGGAGAGCCGTTTGATCTCATGGGCGACAAAAGAAGACTCTTCCTTGTCGTTGTATGCGCTGTATACCCTGACCTTCTCGCCTTTTTCCTTGATGGTCCGCAGGGCTTTCACCTTACGTTCCAGGTTATGGACGATGACATGGTTCGCGGCGTCAAGGATGTTGCCCACGCTCCTGTAGTTCTGCTCCAGCTTGATGACCTTGGACGTCGGGAAATCCTTCTCGAAGTCGAGGATATTCCGGATGTCTGCCCCCCGGAACTCGTAGATGCTCTGGTCATCGTCTCCGACGACGCAGAGGTTCTGGTGCTGCTCGGCAAGGAGCTTGATCAGCATGTACTGGGCATGGTTCGTGTCCTGGTACTCGTCGACCAGGATGTAGCTGAACTTCCTCCGATATCTATCCAGGACGTCAGGATGTTTCCTGAACAGCTCGACGGTCTTCATGATGATGTCGTCGAAATCCAGGGCGTTGTTCTGCTTCAGCTTCTTCTGATAAAGCTCATAGCAGTCGGCAATCCTTCCGTTCCTGTAGTGGTATTCATTCTTCTTCTTGAACTCATGGGGTCCTTCCAGGATGTTCTTGGAATTCGAGATTGTGGCCAGGACCATCTTCTCCGGGTATTCCTTGTCATCCAGGTTCAGTTCCTTCATGACCTGCTTCATCAGCGATTTCTGGTCATAGGTGTCATAGATGGTGAAATCCTTCCGGTAGCCTAAAGCTTCGATGTCCCTGCGGAGAATCCTCGCGCAGCTGGAGTGAAAAGTGGAGATCCACATGTTGTCTGCGACTTCCCCGATCAGGTTCCTCACCCTTTCCTTCATCTCTCCTGCCGCCTTGTTGGTGAAGGTGATGGCGAGGAGCTCCCAGGGCTGGATGCCTTTCTCGTTGATCATGTAGGCGATCCTGTGGGTAAGCACCCTGGTCTTTCCGGAGCCTGCTCCGGCTAGGATGAGGAGCGGTCCCTCTATGGTGGTCGCGGCTTCATACTGCTCTTTATTGAGTAATTTCTTCAAGTCCAAATTCTTCACTCCCCTTATCATTTCACCAATAATTATACCACATATGCCTATAACCTCCATCAAATATTTAAGAACTCATGTTCTTTACAGCATGGTCTCCCTCTGTTTTCAGTGGTCATCGCTCCCTTTCCTTGTTTCTTCTCCTTTCGTGCTTTATCCTGACTTATGACCATGCTTTCCACTATCCCTGCTTCTTTCCTGATCTTTCCCTTTCCCTTTCCACTATCTCTTGCCTTTTCATCTTCTCCTTTATGTCCTGTCTTTCCATTCTACTTTCCTACCTTTTTCCTACCTTTTTCCTACCTTTTGCCTACCTTTTTTCAGGTTCTCATCCCATTCCTATGCTTGATTACCTGCTCCACTTTGTATCTTCTTTAACAATTATCATGTCGAATTATCTGATTCTGCTTAATTTTCCAGCACTTCGAGCATCCAGGAGTAAGGCTGAAATGGTTCTGGCGGGACGCAAAAAAGAAGGACCATGCGCCTGGATTCCTGGGGGAACCGGAACGGCCATGGTCCTTCTCAAAAAAACAACCCTCTGGAAATTGGGGGATCCAGAGGGGTTTTAAAAGGCTTGTATAGCATAACACTTGGGGGGTAGTCATGCTAATAAATAAAAAGGGGCTATAAAATCCTTTTACTTATCCTTACACATAGAATTATAGACAAGATGGCGACGCATAGCAATAGTTTGTGGAAATTTTCACCATCTGGCATTATTGAAACCTTTTCACTTTCATAATTCTAAATGTAAACCGTTATATTTTAGCATTCCTAAGCAGTTCGACCTCTTCCTCTGTCAATTCCCTGATTTCTCCCTCTTCGAGGTCCTCGTCAAGGGTAAGTGGACCGAAGGCGATACGCTGAAGATAAGTCACATAATTGTCCCTTGCGAGGAACATCCGCTTGACCTGGTGGAATTTCCCTTCCCTGATGGTGACCTGCACTTCCCTGCCGTCTTCTGAGATGACCTCGAGTTTCGCAGGCAAACATCGGTATCCGTCCTCGAGCAGGATCCCCTTCTCGAACGCTTCGATATCCGCTCCTGTCACCGGGTTCTCCACTTCGACGGCGTAGACCTTGTTTACGTGACTCTTCGGTGCGAGCAGCTTGTGGTTCAGTTCCCCATCATTGGTGATGAGGAGAAGTCCTACGGTATCCTTGTCGAGCCTTCCCACAGGGAACGGGTCGAAAGGGGTATAGTCGAAGGGCAGAAGGTCGATGACCGTCCTGTCATGGTTGTCCAGTGTGGCAGAGACCACACCTGCCGGTTTGTTCATCATAAGATAGATGAACTTCCTGTAGAGGACCTCCTCGCCGTCGAAAACGATGGTGTCATTCTCCGGATCCACTTTCATGGATGCGTCCTTGACGACGACACCATTCACGGTCACCGTCCCCTTCTTCATCGAGATCTTGATGTCTTTCCTTGAGCCAAAACCCATATTGGCCAGTATCTTGTCCAGTCTTTCCATAATCTATCTATTCCTTTCCTTGCATTGTATGAAATATCGCTTTCCTTATCCTACCACGACCTGAAAGAAAAAACATCTTCTACAAGAATCTGCAAAAGATGTCTGATCCCTAATTCAGGCGGCGACCCTGCCGTCTTGGCATGGTCGCCAGGCCATTTATTACAGTTTCTTTTCCAGTTCCGCTCTCAGGTCCTCGAAACCCGGTTTCCCGAGCAGAGCGAACATGTTCTTCTTGTAGGCCTCGACACCTGGCTGGTCGAAGGGGTTCACTCCCAGCATGTAGCCGCTGATCGCACAGGCAAGTTCGAAGAAGTAGACCATGTATCCGAAATTCTCCTCGTCCATGGCATGGAGGTTAAGGACGATGTTCGGGACACCGCCATCCAGATGGGCGAGCAGGGTTCCCTTGAAAGCGTTCTTGTTGACGAAGTCCATGGTGTTTCCTGCGAGGAAGTTCAGCCCGTCAAGGTTGTCCTCATTCTTCTCGATGGTGAAGTCGCTCTTCGGGTCCTCGACCGTGATGACCGTCTCGAAGATGTTCCTCATGCCTTCCTGGATATACTGTCCCATGGAGTGGAGGTCTGTCGAGAAATTCACGGAAGCCGGGAAGATTCCCTTTCCATCCTTGCCCTGGCTCTCGCCAAAGAGCTGTTTCCACCACTCGGAGAAATACTGGAGGGCAGGCTCATAGTTGACCAGGATCTCGATGACCTTTCCCTTGTTCATGAGGGCGGTCCTTGCAGCGGCATACTGGTAGCACTCATTGTCTGCCAGGACGTCGGATGTGTAGTCATGCATGGCGTCTGTCGCGCCATCCATCATCTTGTCGATATCGAGTCCGGCGGCGGCGATGGGAAGCAGTCCTACCGCGGTAAGCACGGTGAAACGTCCACCGACATTATCTGGAACGACAAAGGTCTCGTAGCCTTCGGCGTCAGCCAGTGTCTTCAGGGCTCCTCTTGCCTTGTCCGTCGTGGCATAGATCCTTTTCGCAGCCTCTTCCTTGCCGTATTTCTTCTCCATGTAGTCTTTCATCACACGGAAAGCGACAGCGGGTTCCGTCGTCGTCCCTGATTTGGAGATGACGTTGACGGAGATGTCCTTGCCTTCGATGATTTCCAGGACCTCATTCATGTAGTGGCCGGAAAGGTTCTGGCCGAGGAAGAACACCTGTGGTGCATTCCTCTTCTCTTTCGGAAGCAGATTGTAGAAGCTGTGCGTGAGCATCTCGATAGCAGCTTTCGCGCCAAGGTAGGAACCTCCGATACCGATGACGACGAGGACATCGGAATCTTTCCTGATCTTCTCTGCGGCCTGTTTGATCCTGTAGAATTCCTGCCTGTCATATTCGTCCGGAAGGTTCACCCAGCCCAGGAAATCATTCCCGGCTCCGGATTTCTCATGAAGCACCTTGTGGGCGGCTTTCACCATGGGTTCGAGGTTATCGATCTCCCAGGGATTCATGAATCCTTTGAGTTTGCTTAAATCGACTCTGATCA
>DATISI010000263.1:0-7134 GCA_035581745.1 Clostridiaceae bacterium | reverse complement strand
CCTGAAGCAGGAAAAGACCTTCTGCGCATATCGATATGCGAGAACGTCTTTTCTAGTCCTATAGTATTCCAGATGGATTACAGTCTCTTGATGACCTCATCCTTGAACTGGGTTGTCGTGAGGTCTCCACCGATGTCCTTGGTATGCATGGACTTGTCCTTCAGGACGGATTTCAGTGCCCTGTCGATTTTCTCAGCGGCCTCCGGCTCATCCAGGTATTTCAGCATCAGGATGCTGGTGAGGATCGCTGCGGTGGGATTCGCGATATTCTGACCGGCGATGTCTGGTGCGGAGCCGTGTACAGGCTCGAAGATGGCGATATCGTCTCCGATATTCGCGCTTGGCGCCATGCCCAGTCCGCCGACAAGGCCTGCCGCAAGGTCTGACAGGATATCCCCATAGAGGTTCATGGTCACGATGACCTCGAAGTCCCTGGGCTTCATGACGAGCTTCATCGCCATGGCATCCACGATGACATCCTCGCATTTGATCTCCGGATACTCCTCCGCGACCTTTCGTCCCGATTCCAGGAAGAGGCCATCGGTAAGCTTCATGATGTTCGCTTTGTGGACAAGGGTCACCTTGCCACGCTTCTCTTTCTTCGCAAGGTCGAAGGCGAAGCGGCAGATCCGCTCGCTTGCCGGTCTCGTGATGATCTTGATGCTTTCTGCCGCATCAGGGGTCACCATGTATTCGATCCCCTTGTAGAGGTCCTCCGAGTTCTCCCTGACGATGACGAGGTCAAGGTCCTTATAGAGACAGTCGATCCCTTCGAAAGAGATGATTGGCCTGACATTGCTGTACAGGTTGAACTTCTGTCTGAGCAGGACGTTGATGCTCTTGAATCCCTTTCCCACCGGTGTGGTGATGGGGCCTTTGAAAGCCACCTTGTTCCTCTCGATGGAGTCCACTGCCGACTGTGGAAGGAGTTCTCCACATTCTTCGAAAGCGGTGAATCCAGCCGACGTGACCTCCCATTCGATGTTCTTCGTCGCCGCTTCGATGATCTCTCTCGCAGCGGACATGATCTCAGGTCCAATCCCATCTCCGGGAATCAGGGTTACTTTTTTCAGCATCATCATTCTCCTCACAAATTTTTTCTTGGACAGTCTCTCCTACAGGACTTTAGCCGCTTACTGCTCCCTGTGCCTTCAGGCTCATGAGGTTCAGGAGGCCACCCGCCATCATGACTTCCCTTTCCCTGTCGGACAGGGTGAGCGTCATGAGGAATTCTGTGCCTTTTGTCTTGTTCTGCACCTTTATGGTCTCTCCCTCAAGCTGTGCATGAAGGTCAGGGATGACCAGCTCGTCCATCTGTCCGACGAGGTCATAGTCCTTCTCTTCCACGAAGGTGAGTGGCAGGATGCCATTGTTGATCAGATTGCTCTTGTGGATCCTCGCGAAGGACTTCGCAAGGACACCCTTGATCCCGAGGTAGAGCGGTGCCAGCGCGGCATGCTCCCTGCTCGAGCCCTGTCCATAGTTCTTTCCTGCGATGATGAATCCACCACCGTTAGCCTTTGCGTTCTTCGGAAAATCCTTGTCAAGCGGCGTCAGGCAGAATTCGGAGAGGTAAGGGACATTGGACCGGAAAGGCAGAAGGCTTGCGTTGGATGGCATGATATGGTCTGTGGTCACATCATCCTGCACCTTCACCAGCGCTTTGCCGGAAGTCTCCACCGGCAGTGCGACATTCTTCGGGAATGGCTTGATGTTCGGTCCCCTCTTGATCTCAACATCTGTTCCTGCCGCTGCAGGCTTCACGATGAGATTGTCATTCACAAGGAACATGGAAGGCATCGCGATATCGAGCACCACCGACGGGTCGAAATCCTCGACACCCGCGATGAATCCGGCGATGGCTGAATTTGCAGCCACTTCCGGGCTTGCAAGGTAGACATCGGCGGAATCCGTCCCGCATCTCCCCTTGAAGTTCCTGTTGAAGGTCCTTAGGGAAACCCCGTCATTGCTTGGCGCCTGGCCCATACCGATGCAGGGACCGCATCCGCTCTCGAGGAGCCTGGCACCGGATCCGAGGATCTTCGCAAGCGCACCATTGGAGGCGAGCATGCTGAGGACCTGCTTGGAACCCGGAGAGATGACCAGCGAGACATCCTCGTGGACGGTCTTCCCATCCAGGATGTTCGCCACCTTCATGAGGTCCGCATAGGAGGAATTCGTGCAGCTTCCGATGGCGACCTGGGTCACCTTGGTGCCCCTGACCTCACTTACTGGCACGACGGAATCCGGGGAATGTGGCAGCGCGATGTTCGGCTCCAGCGCGCTTAGGTCGATGACCAGCCTGTCCGCGTATACCGCGTCCGCATCCGCACTTAGTGGCTTATAGTCCTTCTCCCTGCCCTGGGCCTTCAGGAATTCCAGCGTCCTTTCATCTGAAGGGAAGATCGAGGTGGTCGCACCGAGCTCGGCACCCATGTTGGTGATGGTCCCTCTTTCCGGAATGGAAAGGGACTTCACCCCTTCTCCGGTGTATTCGAAGATCCGGTTCACACCGCCCTTCACCGTGAAGTGTTTCAGCACCTCCAGGATGATGTCCTTCGCTGCGGAGTAGCTCTTCAGGGTTCCAGTAAGCTCCACATTCACGATCTTTGGCATCGGGATGTTGTACTCCCCGCCTGCCATGGCGACCGCAACGTCTAGTCCGCCCGCACCGATGGCCAGCATGCCCATGCCACCGCAGGTCGGGGTATGGCTGTCTGACCCGAGAAGGGTCTCTCCAGGAACGGAGAACCTTTCCAGATGGACCTGGTGGCAGATCCCGTTTCCAGGCTTGGAGAAATAGATCCCGTGCTTCTTTGCGACGGTCTGTATATATAGATGGTCATCCGCATTCTCTGGTCCGGACTGGAGCATGTTGTGGTCGATGTAGGCGACAGACCTTCTGGTCTTCACCTGGTCCACACCCATCGCCTCAAACTGAAGGTAGGCCATGGTGCCTGTGGAGTCCTGGGTGAGGGTCTGGTCGATCCTGATCCCCACTTCTCCGCCTGCCTTCATCTCTCCTGTCACCAGGTGGCTGCTTATGATCTTCTCTGCTAATGTCAATCCCATTTATGCACTCCTCCTGCTGCTACATCGCAGCCTCTTTCTTGTTGTAGTTCTCGTTGAAGATGTAGATTCCACTGAGTCTCACAAGCTCCTCGCTCGTGATGTTTGTGGTCCTTCCACCCTCATAGGCCCTGTCGATCTCATGCTTCATCGGGATGAGGCGCTCATCGTTCTTTGTGAGCTTCTCCTCTTCTGACAGCCCATAGTAGCTGTTCACCCAGTAAGCCAGGCTCGAGATTCCTGAATAGGAGTTGATGGCCACGAGTGGTGGCTTTCCAAGGATGCTTCTGGTATCGAAGCTGTTGTAGATCTCCTCGTCCTTCAGCAGTCCATCCGCATGGATGCCTGCCTTCGTCACGTTGAATTCCTTACCCACGAAAGGCGTCTTCGCCGGAATCTGGTAGTCCAGGTCCGTCTCGAAGTATCGCTCGATCTCTCCGATGACCTTGAGGTCCATAGACTTGGTATGGCCCATGAGCTGCCCGTATTCCACGACCATCGCCTCCAGGGGCGTGTTTCCCGCCCTTTCGCCGATTCCGAACATCGTGGTGTTGACGGAGGCTCCGCCATACAGCCAGGAGGTCGTCGCATTGGTCACGACACCATAGAAATCGTTGTGTCCGTGCCACTCGATGGAGGAGGAAGGGACGCCGCCATAATAGCGCAGTCCGTGGATGATTCCCGGTACTGACCTTGGAAGCTCCACACCTGGGTGGGAGACGCCGACACCAAGGGTGTCACAGGCTCTGATCTTCACCTTCACGCCGCTGTCTTCCATCATGGCCATGAGGTTCTTCGCAAGCGGAATCACGAAACCCATGAAGTCCGCTCTCGTGATGTCCTCGAAATGGCATCTTGGGACGATCCCGTTCTCGATCGCAGAATAGGCGATGTCGAGATACATGTTCATGGCCTCTTTCCTTGATTTGCCCAGCTTGTTGAAGATATGGTAGTCCGAGCAGGACATGAGGATGCCGGTCTCCTTGATCCCCATGGATTTGACCAGCTTGAAGTCCTCCTTGTTCGCACGGATCCATGATGTGATCTCAGGGAACTCGTAGCCTCTCTCCATGCAGCGGTAAGCGGCCTGACGGTCCTTGTCGCTATAGAGGAAGAACTCCGTCTGTCTGATGATCCCTGAACCGTTGTCCATCTGGTGGAGATAGTCGTAGATCCTGACCATCTGCTCGGTGGTCATCGACGTCATCGCCTGCTGTCCATCCCTGAAAGTCGTATCCGTAATCCAGATCTCTTCAGGCAGGTCCATCGGAAGCTGTATGTTGTTGAATTTTATTTTCGGAATCTCATCGTATGGAAACGCTCCTTTGAAAAGATTCGGCTTGATCACATCGATTGGATGATACTTCATATCCTTTACCCCCCACTATGTTTTTTCGGCCAGTCACCTGGTCTTTCTTCTGTTCGGCCCATTTCAACGCCGATTGTTAAATTTTCAATTAATTTATAAATATAAATTACTTTTCAAATTATTATGATATGAATTTTAACATAGTCCAAGTTTGATTTCAATACATATTTGCAAGTTTTGATTTCATTTCATTCACTTTAACCATTATTTCACATCTTTTTTAGCTTGTTTCACTGTTTTTTAACATTTTCATTATCAATTATTGCATTAAGGCTTTTAAAATTCATGAAAACGATACTCAGGAATCCTCATTCTGCAGGATTCCCATGAACAAAAGCAGGAGGTTATTTATAATTATCCAAATTTTATCGTGTTTCGCGCACAAAGTATGGCGGAGACCACTCAGACATGAGCATTCATGAGCCTTTGATTCTGATAAGTCTATCTCCGTCATCGTCCTCAGCTGCATTTTCATGCAAAACCGCATTTCCTTCAAAGACGTGAAGAAAGGCATGCCGGCATCATACCAGGCACACCCTTCCGCTCCCTCTTCTCTTCTCTTCTCTTCTATACTCTTCTATTCTCTTCTCACGATGGTCAATCCTGCCTGAACCTGCATGACGTCATCCCTGTTCCATCCAGCATGCTGTAATCCCTGTGGGGTATTCCTGCCAGGCAGCTTTATGGACGCCTGCAGGACTGAGGTTCCAGCTTCATCCGATCTCTTCATTGATTTTCCTGATTTCATTTAAACTCCGTACTCTCCTGTATTCCAGAAAATCTCAGCAAGGTCGATCCCGACCAGTTCCTTTGTTTCATTCACGACACAGTCTGCGTCCTTGAGGACGCTGAACTCTCCGATGCCGATGCAGCGCATCCCTGCTGCCCTGGCCGCCTCGACACCTGCGGCTGCATCTTCCACAACGATACAATTCTGATAGGCGACATGGAGAAGGTCTGCCGCCTTCGTGAACACCTCAGGATCCGGTTTGGGCGCTGATACCATGTTCCCATCGACGATGACATCGAAATAACCTCCGATGCCCAGCCTCTCCACGACCAGCCTCCCGCTGCGGCTCGCTGACCCCAATGCGGTCCGGTATCCTTTTTCCCTGACGAGCTTCAGGAAATCCATGATTCCGGGAAGGATGGACTTCTCATCGATGCTTTCAATCATGCGGAGATAGGTCTGGTTCTTCTTTTCTGCAAGTTCCTGTTTCTCCTCGTCTTTCAGGCCTTGTATCCTCCCCGCCTTCAGGACGAGCTCCAGGGATGCCATGCGGCTCACCCCTTTCAGCTGTTCATTGTCTTCCCTGGAGAAATCAAACCCCATTTCCTTGGCGAGTTCCCTCCAGGCGAGATAATGATAGACCGAGGTATCGGCCACGACACCGTCAAGGTCGAAGATTATCGCCTTCTTCTTTTCCTCATGTTTGCCAAGTTCCACATGCAGATTCCCTTCGAGACGGTACGTCCTGTCCTGTATCCGTACCTTCACGCCTTCCGGACATGCTGTCACGCAGTCGATGGAAACCGCATCCTTCGCGACGCGGATTTGAAGCTGACAGCCTCTGACCCAGCTCCTGAACGTGATGGAATTCCAGTGGTCCGGCAGCTGGGGAGACAGCCTGATCCCTTCCTCGTCATGGGTGAAGCCTGCGAATCCGAAGACCACACTGTTCCAGATCCCACCAAGCGCTGCCGAATGGATGCCATCCCTCGAATCCAGGGGATTGTTGCTGAGGTCTGTCTCCATGGCTTTATGGAAGAAAGACAGTGCCGCCTCCCGGTCCCCAATGGCCGCCATGGCCTGTGCGTGGGCGGAATAGCTCAGGGAGGAATCGTGGATTGTCCTCTCCTCATAGAACTCCACATTCTTCCTGACGACGTATGGGGGGAACAGGTCCGGAAACAGGTTCAGGAGCATGACGACATCCGCCTGCTTCAGCACCTGCATCTCCACGACCTCATCACGGCTGAAGTCTTTGAGGATCGCCTGCCTCAGCTGGCTCTCCCGGTATTTCGAGATATTCTCGAGCCTCGTCTTCGTCAGGAACGTGTCATCCTGTGGGATGATCCCATCCTCATTAGGCTCAGGAAGGTAGAGCTTCTCCACGAAATCCGACATTCCAGCTTTCCCTTTCTCGAGTTCCAGTTCTTGTGTGAGTTCCTGATATCCTGAAGGATCCTTTTCCCGAAGGCGCTCAAGGCCAGCAAGTGCCGTGCGGACGCAGAAATGTGCCATATGGTTGGTATAGGCATTGTTGTCCACATGTTCCGTATATTCGTCAGGCCCGATGACGCCAAGGATTTCATACCTCCCCAGTTCCTCCCGGTATACCGCACGAGATACCCAGAACAGGGCGGTTTCCACAAGGATCCTGTACCCATGGTTCATCATGAAACTTTCATCTGCGGTAAGCAGGTAGTAATCCCAGACGGCATAGGCGATATCCGCCGTCACATGGTGTTCCTGGACTCCGGACCACACCTTTGCCGCGTTTCCAGTGTGGATGTTCAGCGCGGCGTAGAGCGGGGTCTCCTCCTCCCCGTCATCGGTGACCTCCCAGGGGAACATCGCCCCATCGTATCCATAGGTCCTCGCTTTCCGCCTTGCCCCCTCCAGACCATGATAACGGAAGGTCAGGAGGTCCCTGGCGACATCTGGGAAGGAATGCAGGAAGAAAGGCAGGATG
>DATISI010000262.1:0-2383 GCA_035581745.1 Clostridiaceae bacterium | reverse complement strand
CTTCCCGATCACCATCGGAATCCTTGCAGGCGGATACTCCTCGATCTTCATCGCAAGCCCGGTCTGGGTCTACTTCGAGAAACTGGCCCATGCGAAACGAGCATCACATAAGAAAGTGACCAAGCCTGCGTACAAGAAGGCGAAATAGACAGGAACAGCCTGCGCAAGATGGACATTCCTGCCTCCGAGGAGGCTTAGCCGCTTTTCATAGCGGCTATTGGGGTCTCATGGAAGGGAATGTACCAGGATGCACGGGTCGACCTGCACAGGACAACGATATCGGTTTCAGGATGGGGGATTATTTATGGCAGACAGATTGAAAAGAATAATACCCGGTTTACTCAAGGATTCAGGGATGATGAAGAAGGCTGAGCCCTGCGTCAGCAGACTGATGGAAGCCATCAACAAGCGCGAAAGGATCCTGATTTACGGGAAAGGGGACAGGGAAGGGGTATGCAGCATTTCCATGCTGGTCCTCGTCCTTCGGTACTTCAACGCGAATCTTGAGTACTTCGTCCTCCAGGAGCTGGAGGACGACCACGGACTCCACAGGATGGTCAGTACCCATATGGACTTCTTCACACCCGGTCTCATCATCTCCCTCGACGAGGACTTCACCACAAGAAGCCTCCCGGTCCTCAGGGACAGAGGGAAGGAAGTGCTGGGCATCGGCCATGGCGCAAAAGACCTTGCCCTGAGCTATAGCAAGGAGGACTACTGCCTTGTGAGCAATGTGTTCCAGGTTTCGAACAGGCTCTCCATGGCGTACAACACCCGGAATGTCTTCCGGTATGTCGACCTGGTGTTCCTGGGATCCGAGGACGGACATCTCGGGAAATGCGACAGCACACGCTGCCTATACAGGAACCTCGGACTCAGGCATCTTTCGGATACCTCGAACTATGGGCTGTGCGCCTGCAAGAAGATCACCTCTGAGGATCCCTACAGGCTTAGGGACTTCATCACCCCAAGGGTGAATCCCAATGGGAGGGTGGACAACTCGAGCATCATCATCGAACTGCTGACAACGGATGACAGGTATCGTGCAGAACAGATCGCGAAATACCTGTATAATCTGACAATAAGTTAATTTGGAGGATAAGATGAATTTCAAAGATGAAATCAGAATCATTGACGGATTCCCGGTTGAGGGGATCAGCTTCAAGGACATCACTCCGCTGATTGGAAACGGCAAGGTCTTCAGGGCTTTGATCGACGAGATGGCGGACAGGCTGAGAGACAAGAACATCGACTATATCGCGGGACCAGAAGCGAGAGGGTTCATCTTCGGGGTTCCCCTGGCCTATGCCCTTGGCGTGGGCTTCGTGCCCATCAGGAAGAAAGGCAAGCTGCCTGCGGAGACGGTAAGCATCTCCTATGACCTGGAGTATGGAAAGGACACGCTTGAGATCCATAAGGATGCCTTCAAGACGGGTTCAAGGATCGCTCTGGTTGACGACCTGCTCGCAACTGGCGGTACCATAACCGCATGTGCGGAACTGATTGAACTTGCTGGTGGAGAAATCGTGTCGATCGACTTCATCATCGAGCTGAAAGAACTTCACGGACGTGACCGTCTGAAGAAGTATGACGTGCAGACCGTGGTGGACTACGACATATAGACAAATCACGATGTTTTTCTTATAATGGTAAAAATGGCTGGTACATACCAGCCTTAATTGGCTATGCCGGAATATCCGGCATAGTTTTCCAAATAGTTAGGAGACTGAAGAATGCTCTATGAATTACTAAAGAAGATTGACAAGGCAGGAAATATCAATAAGGAAGTAATCATTAAGGCATACAACCTTGCGGTGGAGGCTCATGAGGAGCAGCGGAGAGAGTCCGGCGAACCTTATGTGACCCATCCGGTGGAAGTCGCATCGATCCTCGTCGACATGGGGATGGATACGAATACCGTCGCGGCAGGGCTTCTTCATGATGTCATCGAGGATACGAAGTATACCTACCAGGAGCTCGCGACGATTTTCGGGACCGAGATCGCGGAACTTGTGGATGGCGTCACCAAGCTGGGAAAGATCAAGTACAAGTCCAAGGAAGAGGAACAGGCGGACAATGTCAGGAAGATGCTCCTTGCCATGGCAAAGGATATCCGCGTCATCCTGATCAAGCTCGCGGACAGACTCCACAATATGCGAACCCTCCGCTACATGACTCCGGAGAAGCAGAAGGAGAAGGCGAAAGAGACCTTCGACATCTATGCGCCGCTTGCCCACAGGCTTGGCATGTTCAGGATCAAATGGGAACTTGAGGACCTGGCCTTCCGTTATATGTACCCTACCGAATACTACGACCTGGTCAACCAGATCGCGGAGAAAAGTAAGGAAAGGGAGACGTATATATCCAACATCATGGCGGACAT
>DATISI010000261.1:0-3052 GCA_035581745.1 Clostridiaceae bacterium | reverse complement strand
CATGAAATGTGGCTTCGGGGACTACTCCAACTTCTTCCGAGCCTTCAAGAACGAGTATGGGATCACCCCAAAGCAGTTCTATGAGATCATGCGGGAGTCCTCGGAATCCGTGTCCCATCGTCCCGATCTGCACCTCTGACCAAGCGTCTGCATAAACTTCTGATTCAAGAGACTGAATGAAGTGTCTTATCCAAATGTCCTATTCAACATCTGGTTCAGTATCTTATCTAAGTGTCTGATTTCAACATCTGGTTCACTGTCTGGTATTGTCTTAAGATTTCCCGCTTCCATGCCCTGCCCTGCGACTGAAACAGAAGCTTCACCGCGCATCAAAGCTCTGGCCATTTTGCCAGGGCTATTTTTCTCCTAAAACCTCTACCTTTGATAAATTTTTGTTAAAGCAATTTTTGCAAGTTTTGGAGCAATTATTGCATATCACATGTAAATGTTTACTGGTAAAATGGTCCTATCAGCTGAACGAATGATAAAACGGATAATTTTAGGAGGAAAAAAATGGAAGCCAAGAAAAGGGAAGTCGTCTACAACTCCGCCAAACTCTGGCAGATCGGGTTCTTTGCCCTGAACAACACCGCAACCAACCTGTATATGTTCGCATTCATGTTCATCTCATATTATGCCACGGGGATCGCAGGACTCCTGGTCGTCTCCGTAAGTTCTGTCCTCACCTTCATGAGAATCTGGGACGGGTTCACGGATCCCGTCATCGGTTTCTGGATAGACAAGACAGAATCGAAGTTTGGAAAGTTCAGACCCTTCATGCTTTTCGGAAACGTGATCCTCGCGGTCATGGCCCTCATCCTGTTCAAGACCACTCACCTGATTCCGCAGAACCTGAGGTTCCTGTACTTCATCGCCATGTACGGCGTCTACATCATTGGATACACCTTCCAGACCGCATGCACAAAAGCAGGACAGACCGTCCTGACGAACGACCCGAAACAGAGACCGCTGTTCACCCTCTTTGATGCCATCTACAACACGATCCTCTTCGTAGGCGGGCAGTTCGTGATCTCCACGATGCTTGTCCCCAAACATGGCGGATTCACCCAGGGATTCTTCAATGAGATCCTTATCATCACCATCGTTGCCGCAGGCATCTTCACCGCACTCGCCATCTCCTCCATCTGGTTCAAGGATGTCAAGGAGAACTGGGGTGTCCTGACCACAGAGAAGCTGAAGTTCAGGGATTACTGGCCGATCATCAAGGGCAACAGACCCCTTCAGATGCTGATCATCTCCGCATCCACGGACAAGCTCGCGAACGTGACCAAGACGAATGCCGTCACGACCGTCATCATCTACGGCATCCTCATGGGTAACTATGCCCTGTCCGGCAAACTAGGACTCATCACCGCACCGGTGACCATCCTCATCACCTTCATCGGGATCGCGTATGCGAGAAAACTCGGACAGAAACAGGCCTATGTGGTGTCCACCTGGATCTGCATCATCCTCTCTGTCATCCTCTTCTTCTTCCTGAGAAGCATCGATATGACGATGATTTCCCTCACCCCGCTGAACAGCACGACCTTCATCTTCCTCGCCTTATTCTCCCTGATCGGCGGCGTCGCAGCCATCGGTGGCAACATCGTCATCCCGATGATTGCGGACTGCTCCGACTATGAGACCTACAACACCGGCAGATACATCCCCGGAATGATGGGAACCATCTTCTCCTTCGTGGACAAGCTGATCTCTTCCTTCGGGACTGCCCTCATCGGTTTCATGGTCGCCTCCATCGGCTTCAGGAATGCCTTCCCGACTGTAGAGACGCCGGCTTCCCCCGCACTGTTCTGGCTTGGCATGACATTCTTCATCGGAATGCCGATTTTCGGATGGGTCTCTTCCCTGATTGCCATGCACTGGTATGACCTCACTGGAGACAAGATGAAGCATATCCAGCAGGCGATCCATGACAAGAAGCTCGACGCACAGGACGCAGCAGATGCTGCTGCGGAGGCCGCAGAAGCGAAGAACATCGCTATGGACATCTGATAGACAGGACTTGAACATATGGGGAGTGTGGAATCACACTCTTCATGTGTTTATCACACGCTATCCCACTTCGCCCATACCCATGACAGGCCTGCCGGCTGCGGGCCCTTAAGGAGGAAACAGAACATGACAAGCAACCCACTACCGAAAAGGATCCGGTTCTCCGGATTCTCAGACGAGATCTCCAGCGACTTGGATGTGCAGCTTGAGGAAGTCACCGCCCTCGGCATGTCCTACATCTCCCTGCGAGGAATCGATGGGAAGAATATCGGGGAGTACACCCCGGAGGAATTCAGAGAAAAGGTCCTTCCTCGGCTCAATCAGAAGGATGTCCGGGTATCCTCCATCGGGTCCCCCATCGGTAAAGTGTTCATCGATGATGAGCCTGGTTTCCTGAAACAGCAGGAGACCCTCCGGAACCTGTGCCAGATCTGCAAGCTACTGGAAACCCGCTACATCCGGGTCTTCAGCTTCTATATCCCCAAGGGGGAGAATCCAGACCTATATAAGGAAGAAGTCCTGAAGAAACTCGGTGTCTTTGTCCAAATCGCCAGGGAATACGGCATCATGCTGATCCACGAGAACGAGAAGGACATCTATGGAGACACCAAGGAACGGTGCCTTACGCTCTTCAGGGCCCTGGACCCTGCAGCCTTCCGCGGCATCTTCGATTTCGCGAATTTCGTCCAGGTGGGCGAGGACACGATGTCTTGTTACAGCCTGCTGAAGGACCACATCGAATACATCCACATCAAGGACGCGGTCACGACCGACAAGGAGAACGTGGTCGCGGGAACCGGTGAAGGAAAGATCAAAGAGATCCTGAAGGCTTTCCTTCTGGATGGCTACGAAGGCTTCCTCACCCTGGAGCCCCACCTGGTGCTCTTCGATTCCCTGAAGGACCTCGAGCTCGAGGAAGCGACAGAAGTCATCAAGGATTCGAAAGGACTCGAAGGAAAAGACGGATACCGGCTTCAGTACGAAGCCACACTGGACATACTACGTGAGATAATGGAGGAATTGAAATGGAAAAACT